>JANNFN010000166.1:0-44992 GCA_031379885.1 Methylotenera sp. | reverse complement strand
GCGGCCTTCGTAAGCAATGCCAGTCGCAGTGCGCAATTCGCCTAGGCAATCACGGCTATATTCCGCCAACCGCACCATACGCTCTTTGTTAATGTCGTAGCGTTTAGCGGTACAGTTTCGCAATAATTTCATGGTCCATTGCAATTGCCAAAGCGTTAAATCTGGTTTAACGGCCAGTGGCGAATGGCGTTGGAACAACCACTTTAAGGCTTTCATCGGCACGCCAGGCGCGGCCCATGGCGCGGAGTACCCTGGCGATACTTGCCCTGCATTGGCAAAGCTGGTCTCCAAACCTACCGCTGGCTGGCGGTCAATCACCGTTACTTCAAACCCTTTTTGCGCTAAGTAATAGGCGCTAGTAACGCCAACTACGCCTGAACCTAAAATGATTACTTTCATGAAAGCCTTTTAACTAAAGATAATGTGTACAGTCTATTGAATATCCACCTTAAAAATTAACCAAATTTTTGTTAAAAAAATTAATTAATAACTGTAAATTTAAAATTAGTAGTAATATTATCTTAATAAATAACAAAAAATAGTTTTAACTTGCTTAAGGATAAATTATGCGAATTCGTACCCACGCCGTGCGCGAACTAGATCGTATCGACATGAAAATTTTGACGGTGTTGCAGGCGGATGCGCGCATCCCAATTACTGAGTTGGCCGAGCGCGTTGGCTTATCCGTCACGCCATGTGGAGAACGCGTAAAAAATCTAGAAAAAGAAGGCGTTATTCTCGGCTATCACGCGCGCTTAAATCCACATGCAATGGGTTTGGGCTTGCTGGTGTTTGTAGAACTTAAGCTCTCTACGAAATCTGGCGCAATTTTTGGCAAATTTAAACAAGAAATTCTTAAGCTACCCAGCGTATTGGAATGCCACTTGGTTTCTGGTGATTTTGATTACCTAATTAAAGCGCGTATTGCGCAGATGGCCGATTACCGCACATTATTGGGCGATATTTTACTCACCCTGCCTGGCGCGCAAGAATCAAAAAGCTATATTGTGATGGAAGAAGTCAAAGAAGGTTTTGCCTTGCCACTTAACGAAGTGCAAAGCGAGGTTGCAAGTGGTTCTAAATAAATAATCTAAATGGCTCTTGTCGCATATCCAATTTAAGAAAACAATGCTATTGTAATTAGAGTCGATTTGACTTAAATTTTTACAATTTCCATCAGTTTTAAAGTTGCTATGTTTTATCAATTTTTAAGGGGTTTAAAAATGATTTCAATTTCAATTAAGCAATTATTAATAGCCGCATTAGCCATCGGCATGACTAGCGCTCATGCTGATCATATGACCAAGATTGGCAAAGGCGAAGGAAAGCTTGATGTTGTTGCATGGCCAGGTTATCTTGAAAATGGCGCAACAGATAAAAATTATGATTGGGTGACAGGGTTCGAGAAAGAAACAGGCTGCAAAGTCAATGTAAAAACTGCCGGCACGTCTGACGAAATGGTGTCACTCATGAACAAAGGTGGTTATGACTTAGTAACCGCCTCTGGTGATGCGAGCTTACGTTTGGTGGCAGGCAAAAAAGTGCAGCATATTAATACCGCATTAATCCCATCTTGGGGCACACTTGATTCACGCTTGCAAGATGCGCCTTGGCACACGGTGAATGGCATACATTATGGTGTGCCATATCAATGGGGGCCAAACGTATTAATGTATAACACTAACACTTTTAAAACCGCGCCGACCAGTTGGGCAACGGTGTTTGAGCCGCAAAATTTACCTGACGGCAAACCCAATAAAGGCCGTGTACAAGCTTATGATGGTCCAATCTATATTGCAGACGCCGCGTTATATTTAATGAAAAAAACCCCGGCGCTCGGTATTAAAGATCCGTATGAACTGAACGAAAAACAATATGCAGCAGTATTGAAATTGTTACGACAACAAAAAACGTTAACTCACCGTTACTGGCATGATGTGACCGTGCAGATGACCGACTTTAAAAAAGAAGGTGTAGTTGCCTCTGGCGCATGGCCGTATCAAGTCAATGCGTTACAAACAGAGAAGCAACCCATTGCTTCAGTCATTCCATCTGAAGGCGCAACTGGTTGGGCAGATACCACGATGTTAGCCGCAAAAGCAAAACACCCCAATTGTGCCTATATGTGGATGGAACATTCTTTAAGCGCTGCAACGCAAGTGGGTGTGGCAGAATGGTTTGGCTCTAACCCAGTTGTGCCCGCTGCGTGCAAAACCAAAGCACCTGGCGGCAGCGATTTTTGTGCTGCCAACGGCTTTGAACGCTTTACCGAAATTAAATTCTGGAAAACGCCTCAAGCCAAATGCTCACTTAAAGAAGGTTGTGTCCCTTATAGTCGCTGGACGAAAGACTACATTTCGATTATGGGTGGAAGATAGTTGTAACCTATGGTTGCAGCTGTTGAGTTTTCTGCGGTCAGTCGCCATTACGGCAGCGTAAAGGCGGTTGATGATGTGACTATTTCGGTTGCAGAAGGTGAGTTTTTCTCCATGCTCGGGCCAAGCGGCTCGGGCAAAACCACTTGTTTACGCTTAATCGCGGGGTTTGAGCAACCCAGCTACGGCAGCATCAAGATTTTCGGCAAAGAAGCCGCAGGCACACCGCCATACGAGCGCGAAGTGAACACGGTGTTTCAAGATTATGCGTTGTTTCCGCACATGAACGTGCTCGACAATGTTGCCTACGGCTTACAAGTTAAAGGCGTTGCAAAGGACGCGTGTATTTGCCGCGCGCAAGAAGCACTCGCGCTAGTCGCACTCGGCGAATACGGCAAACGTAAGCCGGGAGAGCTTTCTGGCGGGCAACGCCAGCGGGTCGCATTGGCGAGAGCTTTGGTGAATGAACCGCGCGTTTTATTGCTGGATGAACCACTAGGTGCATTAGATTTAAAGTTGCGCGAACAAATGCAGTTAGAACTCAAAACCCTACACAAAAAACTCGGCATTACCTTTATTTACGTCACGCACGACCAAGGTGAAGCACTTTCGATGTCTGATCGCGTAGCCGTATTTAATAAGGGCAGAATCGAACAGGTTGATAGCCCGCGCAATTTATATACACAACCAAAAACAAGCTTTGTTGCGGATTTTGTCGGCACATCGAATGTCATCAGCGGCGATCTTGCACAACAAATCACAGGTAACAATCAACCATTCTCGATTCGCCCAGAACATATTTGCCTTTATGACAATCACAAAAACGTCATCACAGTAACTGGCGAAGTAGCAGACGTGCAATTTCATGGCGCAACCAGCAAAATAGAGGTAGCCGTCAATGGTCAACTGTTAGCTATAGTGCTTTCCAACACAGAAAATACCGAAGCGCAACTACCTAAGATCGGCCAAAAAATTGCACTTTGCTGGCTTCGAAGTCATATGGTGATGCTGTAAATCTTGACCTTATATGCAATCTACAGCCAGCCCACTCCCAACAACATCAAATCCAGTATTTAGATGGCTAAGTAATACACTTTATCGCAAAAATAATCTCTTCTTATTTTTGCTACTCACCCCACCACTATTATGGTTTGGCGTAGTTTATTTAGGCTCACTATTTGCTCTACTGTGGCAAAGCTTTTATACGTTTGATAGCTTTAGCATGTCAGTTTCAAACGACTTAACCTTAGATAATTACCGCGCGTTATTTGATGCAACCAACCTTGATATTATCCTGCGCACGTTGAGTATGGCGGTCGCGGTGACACTTGCATGCGCTTGCATCGCCTTCCCTATTGCCTATTACATGACACGCTACGGTAGTCGTGCCGAAAAAGGATTTTTCTACATCGCGGTCATGTTGCCGATGTGGGCGAGCTATATTGTTAAAACCTATGCTTGGACGGTGATTTTATCTCAGCAAGGAATTTTGTACTGGTGTATCAATCACTTAGGATTTTCGTCTGCATTAAATCATGTATTGCAATTACCTGCAGTTGGCGGCAACACGCTCGCAACCTCCAATTTAGGCCGATTTATGGTATTCACCTACATCTGGCTACCATTTATGATTTTGCCAATACAAGCCGCATTGGAACGCGTGCCGGCTAATTTGCTACAAGCCTCGGCTGATTTGGGAGCAAGACCGGCGCAAACTTTTCGTAAGGTACTTTTTCCGTTAGTATTTCCTGGCGTTGTCGCAGGCTCTATTTTTACTTTTTCGCTCACATTAGGTGATTACATCATTCCGCAACTTATTGGTCCGAGTGGCTTGTATATTGGGACGATGGTATACACCATGCAAGGCTCTATTGGTAATATGCCGCTGGCGGCCGCATTTACCGTGGTGCCGATTGTGCTCATCTTTGTTTACCTATCACTCGCCAGACGTGCAGGAGCGTTTGATGCGCTCTAACCAAATGAAGAAGGATAATCAAGCCCCTGTCTGGCTTAAAACCCTTGCCTATGGCGGACTAGTGTTTTTACATTTCCCGATTGCAGTTATTTTAATCAACGCATTTGTAGCGAGCGATGCCAATCATACCTACTTCACGCTCAAGTGGTTTAGTGCAGCCTTTGCACGCGATGATGTGCTGTCCGCTATTGAGTTATCGCTCAAAGTGGCTACCGTGGCAACTTTGTTAGCCATCATCATGGGTACCATGGCGGCTGCGGCGCTGTATCGACGTAACTTTTTTGGCAAAGAAGCAATTACCACCATGCTAATTTTGCCTATAGCTTTGCCAGGTATTATCACGGGTATCGCGTTATTAAGCGCCATGAATATACTTGAAATAGACCCTGGCTTTTGGACGATAGTCGTCAGCCATGCCACGTTTTGTGTGGTGATGATTTACAACAATGTAGTAGCGCGCTTTAGACGCATGCCACACAGTTTGGTAGAAGCCTCGATGGATTTAGGCGCAGATGGCTTTACCACTTTTCGACGCATTATTCTGCCACAACTAGCTACCGCCTTGCTCGCAGGCGCGCTGCTAGCATTCGCGCTTTCGTTCGATGAATTAATTGTAACGATTTTCACTGCTGGCCATGAAGTCACGCTACCCATTTGGTTACTTAATCAACTGGCGCGCCCGCGCGATGCGGCCATTACCAATGTTGTCGCCATGATGGTAATGCTGATTACCGCAATACCGATTATTGCCGCTTATTATTTAACCCGCGGCACGGAAAGCATTGCGGGAAGCGGGAAGTAAAATGAATACGCTGGTTGATAAGGCGCTTACATTTAAAAATAGCACTGCCAAATCGGGCGAACGTGTGACTCTGCTGGGCCTAGATTTTGGCTCAACCACTAGCAGCGCACTCGTGGTCAGCGCCCAAATTAGCCACGGTACATCGGGTCGTTTGGAACTTGGCGAAGTTAAAATAGAGTACCGCTGTGATCCAGTATTGACGCCGTTCTTAGGGCGGTCTATTAACATGCCAGAGATTACTTTGTTGGTTCAAGACTGGCTGAAACAAAGCGGAGTTTCCGTAAACACGCTATTTTCTGGCGGCAGCATGATTACTGGACTAGCGGCTCAAGCAGATAATGCCAAAGCCCTCTCGCAGCTCATCACAAGCATTATGGGCGATAGCGTCATCGCCACCGCAGATGATCCTTGTTTAGAAAGCTGGCTCGCGTTTATGGGTAGCTGCTCCGCCCTAAGTCGTTACCATGCAGATACGTCAATCATTAATCTTGATATTGGCGGCGGCACAACCAATGTAGCACTTGGCATGAATGGCGATGTGCTAGAAACGGGCTGTTATTTTATTGGTGCGCGACATTTTCAATTTGTGCCTGGAAGCTACCAAATAATCGCAATGTCTAGCTATGGCATGGCTTTGCTTGATGCCTTAAATATCCATAAAGGCATCGGCGCAACATTGAGAGCCGATGAATGCACAAAAATAATCACTTTTTATGTCAGTGCATTAGAAGCCATTGTTTTGGGTGTTAATGACTTTTTTAAATTACCCATTCCAAAAAAACACTGTCAAGTGGCTATTCACTTGGCTTCAAGTACGCAATCTAGCATTACTTTTTCAGGTGGCGTCGGCGAATTAATTTACCAATACATCTCCGACAATATACTCCCGAGTACTACATTTTTTGGTGACTTTGGTATTGACTTGGCAAAAGCAATTGTGAATTCGCCTATACTTTCTGCTAATTTAAAAACTTGCGTCCCAGAACACAAAGGTCGCGCCACGGTGGTTGGACTTACTTTGCATAGTACTGAAATATCAGGCAACACCGTTTACTTGCCCAAACCAGATTACCTGCCGCTACGTGATTTGCCAATCATTGCTAAACTGGCACTTAACGCCTCAAGTGAGCAATGGCACAATGCGCTTGTGCTAGCGGCTAAACGTCAACATGGTGCCTGTATCCAAATTGTTGACCTAAATATTGATACGCCCAATCAAGTGAAATTGCTCGCGCAAAGCATCAAAAATAGCTTAACTACAAGCGAATACCCTCAACATCAGCCATTAGTCATTCTACTGCAAACCAATATTGGCAAAGCTTTAGGCAATTATGTTTCCGAGTGGGGCCAATCACAGTACAATTTAATTGTGATTGATGAAGTGGCGCTACGTAATGCACATTTTGTGCATATTGGCCGTTTACATCAGCAAATGATTCCTGTTTCATTTTTCGGCATACACTAAAAAATGATAAAAACTTTAAACAAAATTGAGCAAATTAAGGTTCCAGAACCATGCGTCTCTTTGCCTTACAACATCACTTTGCTAGACAGAGACTTTACTTTTACCAATCTCAAACACGTACTTGGCGCGGCTGATATTAGCAAAGCAGGTGACCGTAAAGCAGGGTTAGCCGCAAGCAATGAAATTATGCGCGAAGCAGCGCGCATAATGCTTTCCAGCTTAACACTACAGCACTTTTACGATAATCCTCTGACTAATATTCACGGCCAAGTCGATAGTGTCATGGTAGTCAATTACGATATTAATCATGCGATTTTTGCGACAATCGCAAACCACACTTTGGGCGAATTAAAAGACGAATTATTAAAATCTAACGGAACTCGTATTCGTGAAATCGGCACTGCGCTCACTGGTGTTATGGTTGCAGCACTCACCAAGCTTTTAGATGTACATGAGTTGGTTTATTTAGCAAAAAAACTTAAAAATGGTGCATCTGCCAAGGCCCGCACCGTTGTTGGCTTGCAGGGCACCTTGTCTTCGCGCTTGCAACCCAATCATCCGACTGATAGTTTAAGTGGTATTACGATGCTACTTTACACTGGTTTAAGTATGGGTTCGGGTGATGCGATTTTGGGCTTGAATCCCGCCATTGATAACGTCGCTAACATTAGCGCAACGCTCAATCATCTCGATAAAATCCGCCGAGAAACTGGCGCGCCTACCCAAATATGCGTGCTATCTCACATTAAAACCCAGCTAGAATGTTTAAAAGCAGGCGCCCCTGTCGAGATTATGTTTCAAAGTTTAGCGGGTACAGAACGTACGCTTACCGACGAATTTGATGTGACAGTTGAATTGCTAGACCATGCCTACAGCACCATGCAAACAAATGGTCCACTCATAGATATTGCCGAAAATTTTATGTATTTTGAAACAGGTCAAGGTAGTGAGCTTACCTATAACAAGCACGACGGCATGGACATGACAACGACTGAGGCACTGTGTTATGGCTTAGCGCGCCGCTATTCACCATTTATGGTGAATAATGTCACAGGATTTATTGGCCCAGAAACGCACTTGGATAATCATGAGATGATGTATTCATGCCTGCAAGATCATTTCATGGCCAAGCTGATGGGCTTAGCAATGGGCATGGCGCCTTGCTATACCTTACATTCAAAGGTGACCTTGGAAGGCCAGCAAATGGCTACTGAATTACTTACTGCGGCTGGTGCAAACTTTTTTATGGATGTTTACCTTGGCGCTGACCGCATGCTGGCATATTTCGATACCAGCGGCCATGATGACCAAACCCTGCGCGAAACTTATAATTTGCGGCCTGCGCCAGAATTCCTGACTTGGGCTATTTCACATGGCATTTTTACTGAAGATACCCATGGCAATATTTTACGTGGCGAAAATTGGGGTAAGCCTGAAATTTTTTGCCAGTCAAAAAGTGAGTTTCAGCGTCTACAAGAATCTGTTCCAGCCATTTACGGGTTCGATAATGCAGGTGCACGCCCATCAAATAAGGTCTCTAGGCTGGTTAAGGCCAATCAAGCCGTTGGCCGTGAAGCGATTTATGCAGATTTACGTCCTGCCGAATTGGGCAACATTAAATTGCGCGAACTACACACCAACGCCCACAATAAAGCCGAACATTTAAACGATGCCGAACTCGGCACCAAACTTGAAGACAGCGTCTTGGCGAACTTAAAACCCGAGCATAGCGACGTACAAATAGTAATTTCTGACGGCTTAAGCGCTGAAGCGATTCACCACAATATTCCAGCACTGTTGCCAGTATTATTGGATGGTTTAATTAGCCGAAAACTCAAAACCGGCCAACCCATTTTAGCGCCATTCGGCCGCGTAAAATTGGCAGAATCCATCGGCGATGCATTGCAAGCGCAATTGGTCGTTACGCTTATTGGTGAGCGACCAGGCGGCGATGCGCTAGCATCACGCAGTATGTCGGCTTATTTTGCGTATCGGCTTGCGGATAAAGCGACACAACAATCTGCCGCAAAATTTAGCGGCAACACAGAAATGCAATATGAGTACAGCGTACTTTCGAATATTTATTCTGGCGGATTGCCTGCAATCGAAGCTGGTAGCGTGATTGCAGAAAAAATATTTGAAATATTACAGTATCAAGCAGCTGGCAATAGACTTGAAAATCTATTACAAAAAGAAGTGATGTAATACTTGAGTAGTATTTACAAAATGATGATTACAATTAAAAATTACACCTATAACTTTTATAAAGCGAGATCAAAAAATGCAAACACAATTATTGATTAACGGCAAATTTGTTAAAGGCGAAGGCGCTCCAATCAGTGTGCTGAACCCTTCTACTGGCGGAGAAATTACACAAGTAGCTGAAGCCTCAATGGCACAAATTGAAGCGGCAGTTATAGCGGCGGAAAATGCTTTTAAAACTTGGAAAAAAACCACACCTAGCCAGCGTGCAGGCATGCTACTGGCGCTAGCTGACGCGATAGATGCGAATGCAGAAGATCTTGCCGAGCTAGAATCACTTAATTGCGGTAAACCATACTTAGCCGCCCTGAATGACGAATTGCCAGCCGTTGCTGACGTGTTCCGCTTTTTTGCTGGCGCAGTACGAAACATGACGGGCTCCCTTGCAGGTGAATACTTACCTGGTCACACGAGTATGATTCGCCGCGACCCATTAGGTGTAGTCGCATCTATCGCACCGTGGAACTATCCTCTCATGATGGCTGCTTGGAAACTAGGTCCAGCCTTGGCTGCAGGCAACACTATCGTATTGAAACCATCAGAAATGACACCTCTAACGACGCTTAAATTGGCTGAATTAATTGCTGAAATTTTCCCTGCAGGCGTGGTAAATGTGTTGAACGGCCGGGGTGAATCAGTCGGTGCACCGATGATTTCGCAACCTGCAATTAAGATGATTTCGATTACCGGGGACATTTCAACTGGCCAAAAAATCATGGATGTCGCGGCTAAAAGTGTAAAACGTACGCATCTAGAATTAGGTGGCAAAGCGCCCGTGATTGTGTTTGATGATGCAGATATAGCCTCCGTGGTAGAGGGTGTGCGCACTTTTGGCTTTTACAATGCAGGCCAGGATTGTACTGCTGCATGCAGAATCTACGCAGGCAAAAAAATCTACGAGAAATTGGTCGCTGAACTCTCTTCAGCCGCTGCCAGCATTAAAGTAGGTATGCAAAAAGAAGAAGGCGTTGAAATGGGGCCATTAATTTCAGCACGTCAGCGTGAGCGCGTAGCAGGCTTTGTAGAGCGCGCTGCTTTGCAAAAACATATTGAAATTACCACTGGCGGGAAAGTGCATGCAGGCAATGGCTTTTTCTATGCACCAACCATTATTGCAGGTGCCAAACAAACGGATGAAATTGTCTGCAAAGAAGTGTTCGGCCCTGTAGTTTCAATCACCCGTTTTGATGACGAAGAGCAAGTGGTGGGCTGGGCAAATGACTCAGAATACGGTCTTGCCAGCTCGGTGTGGACATCAGATGTTAGCCGCGCAATGCGAGTTGCTGCCGAGCTGCAATATGGCTGCACTTGGATAAACACGCATTTTATGCTTACAACCGAAATGCCTCACGGCGGTATGAAAAAATCAGGCTATGGGAAAGATTTATCCATGTACGCGATTGAAGATTACAGCGCCGTACGGCATGTGATGGTCAAATTATAACGGTGAAGCTGTAAGCGGAACTAAACAAGAACAAAGCTATGAAATAGCGGAACTAAAATTAAAGTACAACCCATAACTTTACGGGAGCATGCCTTGGCAATACTCCCGATTTAAATTTTACCTGTGTTTACCGATTTGGTTGCCGATAACACCGCCAATTGCAGCACCACCAACTGTACCAAACCCACTACCCCCGGTAAGCACTGCTCCTGCAACGGCACCAACGCCTGCACCAATCGCGGTATTTTTATCGCGTGTAGACATGTTACTACAGCCACTTAAACTTAGGATTAGTGCTGCAGCTACGGCTGTCATTGCCAAATTACTTTTGGTTTTCATAGCAATTCCTCTTTCTTAAAGTTGATTCATGGTAATACATATTTTCGACTTTGCTTTAAAGCAAAAAGTTCATCCTAAATATTTTCATCAAAATGCCGTAATAAATAGTGAGTATATTAAAATAACCACTAATAAGGATACGGCCATGAAATTCAACTATTATTTACTTGCAAACTTGCATGATTTTATTTCTGCCGTTGATGCGGTATGCACAGATGGCTTTGTTGATGAATTCAATATAGACAGTTTTGGCGTGGGTGCTGTTATGCCGCAAGATATGCCAACAATGTCACATTTGGCTGACACAGAGTCTTACGGCGTCTGAACACAATTTATGAATTACTTGCTGCTTGGCATATAGCTACAAACTCTTCCATATTCAGCGAAGCACCCCCCACCAAGCCGCCATCTATATCGGGCATAGAAAACAACTTGGCCGCATTAGCTGAATTTACACTGCCGCCATAGAGAATACGAATATTTTGAGCTATCTCTGCATCTAGTATTTCAATATGCCCACGCAAAAAACTAAGTACATTTTGAGCGTGTTCTGGTGTTGCAGCTTTGCCCGTGCCAATTGCCCATACAGGCTCATAAGCAAGCAAACCATCAGCTAAGCCTTTTACACCAATCTCATGAATAACGGCGTTCAGTTGCCTGATGATGACGACATCAGTAATGCCCTCTTCATATTCAGCTAAAGTTTCACCCATACAAAAAATGGGTTTTAAGCCAGCTTTAGTGGCCACTTCGAAGCGTTCACCAGTTGAAAGATCCGTATCATGACCACGCTGGCGTCGCTCTGAATGGCCGATAATAACGTATTCACAGCCAAACTCGGTAAGCATGCCTGGCGAGACAGAGCCCGTGTAAGCACCAGATTCATAGCGACTCATATTTTGACCGCCCCATGCTATTGGGCTACCTTTCAATATTGCTTCTGCTTGAAATAAATAAGGATGCGGCACACACACCACGTAATCAGCATTTGGGTAGTCTCGCGTACCCGCTAACAAGCCGTCTAAAAATGCCTTGTTACTAGATAAATTTCCATTCATCTTACGGTTAGCTACTACTAGCTTGCGTCTCATTGCACACCCTTTTAATTATTAGTATTTCATAACCAAACTACACATTTCATTATCTGCAATTTACAATGCAAGAAAACCTAGCTAATGTGATAAAACAGGCATAATTTAGGTAATTTATGGTTACTTGTCTTTCCAAAGTTTCTGCATTTCAATAAACATAAATGAGGCAGTCCAGGAAATTAAAACCAAGCCGGTAAGTGCTTCTAATCCTGCGGTAAATCGAATATCGCCTTTTGCTACAATGTCGCCAAAACCAAGAGATGTATAACTAACAAAAGAAAAGTAGCTACAATCCATTAGACTTTTATTAAAGTGCCCTTCCAATGAACCAAAACTACCTTGATGAACCATGAAGTAGTAACCAAAAGCAAACGTCCATATTTCAACAACATGCGCGAATAATGCTCCAAAAATACCAATTAATACACGTAAGCGTGGTTTGATACTAAGTTTAGGAA
Organism: Methylotenera sp.; assembly: GCA_031379885.1. Taxonomy (GTDB): domain Bacteria; phylum Pseudomonadota; class Gammaproteobacteria; order Burkholderiales; family Methylophilaceae; genus Methylotenera_A. Next base: position 32,781 of record JANNFN010000166.1, on the reverse strand, counting down.
TAAATCGAGAAAGTTGGTTGAGTGCCTCAAAGTGAATCAAAACGGCAGTTGCAACTAGGAAACTATTGAGTATGTAAGTAATAATCATCGTGTATTTTCATCGTATATGGTTTTTATAATAGCCGAGAACCACTCAAACCCCTAAATATTCTGCGCTAAAACGTCGGCGGACTGCAAGAGCTCACCAAGGTACAAACTTCATTTCCCGCATTGCGAAAACGATGTGGCTGACGACTGTTAAAATAGTAAGCATCTCCAGCACCTAATACCCGCGTAGCCTCGCCCACAGTTACTTCTAAAAGACCCGTGAGTATAACGCCGCCCTCTTCACCTTCGTGCTCTAGCATCATCATGCCTGTATCCGCAGCTATCGCGTAGGTTTCATGCAAAATCTGCAGCACGTGACCCGCTTTTGCTGAACCGATCTGCCTATACGAAATGCCGTCGCCACCACTAATTTCAGTCAGCATTTCGGCGCGATAAAACACTTCACTAGCTACACCTGGCAACTCATCTGAGAAAAACTCTGCCAAGGTCATGGGAATACCAGCCAATATACGCTTTAAAGCACTAACAGATGGACTAGTGCTACCTGACTCAATCAGAGAAATACTAGCATTGGCGACACCCGCTTTTTTTGCCAACGCGCGCTGAGATAGCTGGTGCCGCAAACGCACTATTTTTAACCTTAAGCCTACGTCAATATCCATTATGCTGTACTACCTTTTATGCAAAACTGTTTAAAGTGTTAAATATACAATAACGCCAACAAAATTAATACCAATATAATCAGTTAGTTAAATATTTTAAAAACCAGACTTGACACATTATGCTAAACACTTGAATATGCTCTAATAAAATGTATATCAAAGGTTTAAACATGTCGCAAACTAAGCAAGTGAAATTGCCAGATTTATCGCATTATTGGGTACCATTTACTGCCAATAGGCAATTTAAAGCCATGCCTCGCTTATTTAAAGCCGCTAAAGGCAATTACTTTACCAGCATAGATGATAAGCAGGTTCTTGATGGCACGGCAGGCTTATGGTGTGTACCTGCTGGGCATGCGCGGGAGGAGATTGCCTCAGCAGTTGGAAAACAGTTATTGACACTCGATTACGCACCTGCGTTTCAATCTAGCCATCCAATGGCATTTGAGGCTGCAACGCGCTTGGCAGAATACATGCCAACAGGACTTGACCGCATATTTTTTACCAATTCTGGCTCAGAATCTGCCGACACCGCACTTAAAATCGCGTTAGCGTACCATCGCGTTTGTGGCAATCCTTTAAGAAACAAGCTAATCGGCCGCGAACGTGGTTATCATGGGGTAAATTTTGGCGGAATTTCCGTTGGCGGCATTGCGGGCAATCGTAAAGCATTTGGGAACAGTTTGGCGGGTGTAGATCACATTCGCCATCCGCTCGATATTGCCAAAAATGCCTTCACCAAAGGTGTGCCGGAGGATGGTGGTATCGCGCTGGCCAACGAATTTGAAGCGCGCATTTTAACCCTACACGACCCTTCTACCATCGCTGCCCTGATAGTAGAGCCTATGCAAGGTTCGGCTGGTGTGATTATTCCACCAAAGGGCTATTTGAAACGCTTGCGAGAAATTTGCGACAAGCACGGTATTGTGCTGATTTTTGATGAAGTCATTACTGGCTTTGGCCGCCTTGGTACCAAATGGGGTGCAGATTATTTTGATGTCATCCCAGATATTATTACCTGCGCAAAAGGCCTTACCAATGGGGTAGTGCCGATGGGTGCAGTGGCGGTAAAGCGCGAAATATACGATGCATTTATGGAAAAATCCCCTGCGGGTGCAATAGAATTACCGCATGGTTACACTTACAGTGCAATCCCTATTGCCTGCGCTGCAGCTATTACCACGCTGGATATTTTTGCAAAAGAGAAATTGGAAGACCGCGCGGCAAGTTTAAATACGCATTTTGAGCAAGCTGTACACAGTTTAAAAGGCTTATCGATGGTGCGTGACATTCGCAATCTGGGATTAGTGGCGGGCATTGAATTTGAGCCAATTGTTGGGAAAATAGGCGCATTTGCGTTTGCTGTATATTTAAAATGCTATGAACTCGGCCTGCATGTTCGCTTTACTGGCGATATTATCGCTATTTCGCCGCCACTCACCATCGAAAAGCATGAGATTGACCGTATTTTTAATACACTAGCAGATGCGATTAAGAGCGTGGCAGCTCAAGGCGAAAAAGGCTTAGAGTCCAATCAATATCTTAAAAATGAGCAAGCATGGGCATCTGCTAATCTTTTAGAGTACCAAGCTGTAATGGAACACTCATCCTTAATAGATTTGGGGCATCACTTACATTTAGAACACCAGCATTTAGCAAATAAACAGGAGCATACCGCATGAACACTGCAAACCTAAACACCCGCATGATTGGTCATTATATTAATGGCAAACATATTGCAGGAAGTGGCACTCGACATAGTGAAGTCTTTAACCCCGCCACGGGTGAAGTGCAGGCGCACTTAAACAATGCAACCGCCGCTGAAGCGATCTCAGCTATTGACGCTGCGCAAGCCGCTTTTCCTGCTTGGAGCACAATGCCCGCTTTGCGCCGTGCTAGAATTATGTTTAAATTCAAAGCCTTGTTAGATGAGCGCGCCAATGACCTAGCTAAAGCGATTTCACTTGAACACGGCAAAACGATTAGTGACGCGCGCGGTGAAGTGACGCGCGGCATTGAAGTGGTCGAGTTTGCTTGTGGTATGCCGCACTTGATGAAAGGTGAATTTAACGACCAAGTTGGTACCGGCATTGACACATACAGCATGCGTCAGCCATTAGGTGTGGTAGCTGGCATTACACCATTCAATTTCCCTGTCATGGTGCCGCTGTGGATGATTCCGATGGCATTGGCGACTGGTAATACCTTTGTGCTGAAACCTTCCGAAAAAACACCTTCAGCCAGCTTAATGCTAGCAGATTTATTAGCACAAGCGGGTTTGCCTGCAGGTGTTTTCAACTTGGTGAATGGCGATAAAGAAGCTGTTGATGTGTTACTTAGCGACAAGCGCATTCAAGCGATTAGTTTTGTTGGCTCTACTCCAATTGCCGAGCATATTTACAGCACTGGCACCAAAAATGGCAAGCGCGTACAAGCGCTTGGTGGCGCAAAAAATCACTTAGTAGTGATGCCTGATGCCGATATTGACCAAGTAGCAGATGCCTTGATTGGTGCGGGTTACGGCTCGGCTGGTGAGCGCTGCATGGCGATTTCTGTCGCCGTTACCGTGGGTGATGTGGCCGATAAATTAGTCGAAAAACTCAAAGAAAAAGTAAAAACGATTACCATCGACCAAGGCTTAAACGAAAAAGCCGATATGGGCCCACTCGTCACGCCGCAACATTTTGATAAAGTAAAAAGTTATGTCGATTTAGGCGTTACAGAAGGCGCGAAACTTGTCATAGATGGCCGCGGCTATTCACATAAAGGCTATGAGGCTGGCTTCTTTTTAGCGCCATGTTTGTTCGATCACGTCACCAAAGACATGCGCATTTATAAAGAGGAAATTTTTGGCCCTGTATTAAGTGTGATTCGCGCCAAAACCTTTGAAGAAGCGCTACAACTGGTGAACGATCACGAATTTGGCAACGGCACGGCGATATTCACCCGCGATGGCGAAGCCGCGCGCGAATTCACTAGTCGCGTACAAGTCGGCATGGTCGGTGTCAACGTCGCCATCCCCGTACCTATTGCCTTCCACAGCTTCGGCGGTTGGAAACGCTCACTTTTTGGCGACCATCACATTTATGGCGAAGAAGGTATACGCTTTTACACACGCTTAAAAACCACCACCTCACGCTGGCCTGCAAGCAATAAAAACATGGGCTCAGAGTTTGTGATGCCGACCATGAAATAAATCTTTTATTGATCCAATACATAAAGCCACACTAGCAAACTAGTGCGGCGTTTTTGGGGGGGTCGTTTGGCGTTTTTTGGGGCGCATCAACCCAAGAACACTGCTAGCATTCATTAGTATATTTCAATTAGAGATAGCTAGTGCTAACCTGTATGACCGAAGACGCTCTCAACATCACAGATAACCGCCGCCTGCAAAGCATGGTGGCACTTCACGCTGTTTCAATGTTTGCGCAAATCGGCCAATTTGCGCTTGGCAGCATATTGTTACCGATTGCGCTAGAAGCCAAAAAAGTCTCACCAGAAGTGATTGGTTTCACTAGCGCAGCATTTTGGCTGGGCATGTTGGCAGGCTTGTTGGTAGTAGGTTACGTATCGCAAAAAATAGGCTATCGCAACACGGTGATAGTGGGTTTGTTGATGAGTGCCGCAAGTTTTATCATGCTACCGCTTATTGATTGGCGTTGGTGGGCTATACTTTCTGCCGCAATTGGCTTTGGTACGGGTTTGCGTTGGATAGCCAGTGAAACTTGGCTTTACCGGCTAGCGCCTGTAGAAGCGCGTGGCAGAGTTGTTGGTATTCAAGAAACTTTAATTGGACTTGCTCAAATTCTTGGGCCACTGATTATCGTATTGCTTGGTGCAAGTAAGCCAAGCGCGTTTTGGGCGGCAGCGGCTATTATAACGGTTGGGATTTTTCCACTATTTATTGCTATCCCCTTGCCTGCTGGGGATACAACAGCAACTAGCAAAAATCTCACTGCCACCCATTCATCCCAATTTTCATTTAAGCGCGTGATGCTATTACTTAGCTATGGCGGCTTTATTGCAGGCATTGGTGGCTGGCTAGAAGGCAGTCTTATAGCACTTTTACCTGTTTATAACACCGATATTGGCCTACTTGCGGCCGATACGGCATGGCTACTAACCATACTGGGCGTGGGCTTAATGCTATTCCAGTATCCTGTTGGCTGGCTAGCCGACACAAAAGGCGTTAATTGGACAGCCAAACTGTCTGTCCTAATTGGCTTAGCTGGCATTCTAATTGCAATAATATTTGGCACACACTTTTTTGCGTTAGCAATTGCACTTTTTCTACTTGGTGGCGTTTTTGGTGGATTGCTGACACTAGGCATTGTTTGGGCAACACAGCGTAGCAAAGGCGCTGAACTTAGCAATAGTCTGCGGCAAGTTTCTATTACCTACACACTACTATCAGCAATAGGGCCGCTGGTGGCGGGCTTTGTGGTGAGCTATATTGGCAGTGACAGTTTATTTTGGCAGCAATTAGTGATGATTTTTGTCTTAGCTATTGTTCTTTTAAAACAAAAAGTGCAAATTAAAGCGGCAACCTGATTTTATATTTGACAGAAAAAAATCTAAGCAGCACTGTCGCCAAAGCACCAGCCAGCATGGCGGGCAGCGATTGCAAACCCAATTGCAAGCTGACTAAAAATACTAAGCTGCCAAAGGCTGCGCAGGTGGCATAAAGCTCGTTACGGTGAAAAACTTTGGGGATTTCGTTACAAATAATATCGCGAAATATGCCGCCAAAAATGCTGGTAACCACGCCTAATAGTAGGCTAATGTAAAAATCGCAACCTGTCTGCCGCGCAACACTGGCACCAGCTGTGCAAAATAAACCAAGGCCAAGCGTATCGAGCACTTCAAAGGCATTATTTACTTTTGGGTTGTCGTAAAATGTAGCGCCTAATGAGGCTGAAGCAAGCGCAAAACCAAGCAACAGCATTGCAAAGCCAGAATGTGTAATCCAAAATAGCGGGTAATTACCAATCAATAAATCTCTGATAGTACCGCCACCAAACGCCGCAATCATACTCACAGTATAAACGCCGATTAAATCCATGCCTTTTTTGCGCGCTTCAATAATGCCCGTGAACGCAAAGGCCAGCACGCCAAGTAATTCTACAATCGCGATAGAATTACTGACCGATAAAATCATTTTTTTGAATGGACGTAAACGGGGACTTTCACTGCAGCTAACGGCGTGCGGCCACGGATTACATCGGCCAATTTTTCCGCCATCATAATCGTCGGTGCATTTAAATTACCGGTGATAATGCGCGGCATAATTGAGGCATCAATCACGCGCAGGCCTTCTAAACCGTGCACTTTTCCGTCTTTATCTACCACTGACATGTCGTCGTAACCCATCGAGCAACTGCATGATGGATGATATGAAGTTTCGCCATGTGCACGTACAAACGCATCAATCTCGGCATCGGTTTGCACCGCAATACTGGGTGAAATTTCATTGCCTAAATACGGCTCAAGTGCAGCTTGCTGCATGATATTGCGAGTGATACGAATACCCGCGCGGAACTCGCGCCAATCTTCTTCATGCGACATATAGTTAAACAAAATACTCGGATGGTCATTCGGGTTTTTAGACTTTAATCGAACTCGTCCGCGACTGTGTGAGCGCATCGAGCCCATATGCGCTTGAAAACTATGCACTTTTATCGGGTTGCTGCCGTTGTAATTTACCGCGATTGGCAAAAAATGATACTGAATATTCGGCCAAGCAAAATTATCATCGCTGCGAATAAAACCGCCTGCCTCAAACTGATTGCTTGCGCCTATGCCAGCACCAAGAAACAGCCATTCCGCACCAATAAGTGCTTGATTATGCAGCTTAAGTGATGGTGCAATGGATACAGGTTTTTTACATGCATACTGCTGGTAAATTTCCATATGGTCTTGCAAATTCGCGCCAACACCAGGCAAATCATGCACTAAGTGGATATCCAACTCCCGCAACAACTCCGCCGCCGCTACGCCAGAGCGCTGTAAAATCTGTGGCGAGGCAATCGCACCGCTACATAGCAACACTTCGCGCTTAGCATATGCCTGCAAACTAGTATTACCCTGCAAATAATCCACACCAACTGCTCGCCTACCCGCAAACACAATGCGATCAGTTACCGCGTGCGTCACAATGGTCAGGTTCGCCCGTGCTTTTGCCATATCCAAATACCCGCGGGCTGTGCTGGCGCGACGGCCATGCGGCGTAGTAGTTCTATCCATTGGTCCAAGGCCTTCTTGGCTATAGCCATTTAAGTCATCGGTACGCTTGTAACCCGCCTGCACGCCTGCCTCAATAAACGCGTGATACAGCACATTGTTATCATTTTTTGGCGTGGTAACACTGGTAGGGCCCTCACCGCCATGATAATCATTGGCACCAATATCGCGCGATTCAGCTTTTTTAAAATAGGGCAAACAATCGAAATAAGACCAGTTTTCTAGCCCTTTGCGCAGTGCCCAGCCGTCGTAATCGAGCGCGTTGCCGCGTATATAGACCATACCGTTAATCAGTGACGAGCCGCCTAAACCTTTACCGCGACCACATTCCATACGGCGGTTGTTCATATGTGGTTCTGGCTCGGTTTCGTAAGCCCAATTGTAACGACGACCTTGCAGCGGATACGCCAACGCTGCTGGCATTTGTGTGCGAAAATCAAAACGATAATCGGGCCCGCCTGCTTCTAGCAACAACACTGTCACCTCTGCATCTTCGGTTAAGCGTGTCGCTAACACATTGCCTGCAGAGCCTGCGCCTATGATGATGTAATCGAATTCTTTTTTATTTTCCATAAGATTTGAAAGTGGCCTAAAACACCGATGTGTATGCGCCTAACTCAACCTGTATCGACTTGGTTCTAGTATAGGCTTGCAAAGTCATTAGGCCGTTCTCACGCCCTACTCCAGATTGCTTGTAGCCGCCTACAGGCATTTCAGCGGGCGATTCTCCCCAAGTGTTAATCCAGCAAATGCCAGCTTGCAATTGATGAATGACGCGGTGCGCACGACTTAAGTCTTCGGTTAATACACCCGCAGCTAAGCCATAGTCGGTATTGTTGGCACGTCGAATCACTTCGTCTTCATCTTTATAAGTCAAAATGCTCATCACTGGGCCAAAAATCTCTTCGCGCACGATGGTCATCTCATCTGTACAATCCGTAAAAACGGTAGGCTGAATATATGCGCCTTGAGCATAAACACCTTCTAAAACACGTGCCCCACCAACCAATATCCGCGCGCCTTCCAGACGACCTTTTTCTATATAATTTAGCACGTTTTCCATATGTGCTAAGCTTACCAACGGGCCGAAATTGGTATTAGCATCTTGCGGATCACCCAAACGGATGCGCTTTACGCGCTCAAGAATTTTTTGTTCAAATTCTTTAACTTTTGATTGATGTACAAACACACGTGTGCCGTTGGTGCAGACTTGGCCCGAACTATAAAAGTTGGCCATCATTGCCAAATCTGCGGCTTTATCTATATTAGCATCGGGGAATATAATAAGCGGCGATTTTCCACCAAGCTCCATGGTGACTTCTTTAAGGGTTGAGCTTGAAGCACTCGCCATCACTTTTTTACCAGTCACTGTGCCACCTGTGAATGAAATTTTTTCTATATCAACGTGTTCTGTTAGCAAAGCACCAACCTCGCGCCCGCTGCCAGTCAGCACATTAAATACGCCATCTGGTAAGCCAGCTTCGGTATAAATTTCAGCAAGTTTCAATGCGGTAAGTGGCGTCACTTCACTTGGTTTAAATATCATGGCGTTTCCAGCAGCCAGTGCTGGGGCTGATTTCCATAATGCAATTTGAATCGGATAGTTCCATGCACCTATGCCAGCGACCACGCCTAGCGGTTCTCTGCGCGTGTAAACAAAGGCAGTTTCACGCAATGGAATTTGTTGGCCTTCGAGTGCAGGTACTAAACCAGCATAATATTCCAACACATCGGCGCCTGTAACTATATCTACATAGCGCGTTTCAGAAATTGGTTTGCCAGTATCTAAGGTTTCTAATTCGGCAAGTTCATCATTACGAGCACGTAAAATTTCAACAGCACGACGCAATATGCGGGAGCGTTGCATCGCGGTCATCGCTGCCCACACTTTTTGTCCTTTGTGCGCAGCTGCTACTGCTAAATCAACATCAGCATTCGAAGCTATTTGCACGTCTGCCAACACTTCACCGTTGGCAGGGTTGATGGTTTGGAATGTGTTACCGCTAGTGGCATCCACATAGCGACCACCAATAAACAACTGTTGCAATTCAAAACGCGGCAAAGAACTTCTCCAAAGTTAAGCAAGACTATTTAGTATATCTATGCATGCATAGTAAAAGCTTCATAGGCTAAATACAACCTGCATTACGACTTAAACTTAACAAAAACCGCCAAGCAAAAAATAGCCAAAAAAAAATGGACGCCTAAGCGTCCATTTTTTGTAACAAAGCAATTAAGCTAAAAGACTATTACCAAGCACGTTTAATATAAAACGTTAATTCGCTTGCATTTGTATCTCTACCGCTGCTAGTAAGGTAATACAGCTGATTGTCAACTTTGAAGGTGCTGGTATAAGTACCGTTTACGCTCCAACCTTCACTTGGCTTGCCACCAGTAGGCATAGCAAAGCTTCTAGTTAAACCAATTGCATAGTCACCTTCACTACCTTGAAGGCCAGGTGTATGTTGATAACCCACTTTAGCACCTAATGTTAAACCAGCAAATGGTAATGGATACGTCACTTTCAGCTCATGGTAATCGGCACCGTCTGTATCACCATTTTTAATACGTACAAAGTTTTTATCAGTTTTATCTAAGCCATAGTAATCAGTAGGAATATAGAAGTATGTATAGGTAAAGTAGCTGTATGACAGAGCAATCGATGTTTCCAATGTATCTTGATCGTTTTTGTGGTTAACACCTAATGCATCGACATTGTTAGCACCATGACCCTCTAAATAGGCATAGTAATTTGCTAACACATTCACGCCGAAACCATTTGCGAAGGTATGCGCATAACCAGCATAAAAGTCTGTTTCGACATGGTTACCACTGGTACCAAGTGCCTTACTTCTACCATAATAATCAGGATCCAGATTTGAAGCCCAAGTACCTATGTAAAAACCACTGCTGTGACCCAAATCAATACCACCTTGCAGTGCTGGTCCGTCGCTACTTTCATATCCACGGAACATATAGTGACTGTATAAACCAAGGTTATAAGTCAATGTCCAATCTGGTGCTGGCTCAGCAGGTGCTACTGGTGCGGCAGCTTCAACTGCTGCTGGGGCTGCTTCAGACGCTGGAGCTGCTTCAGCCGCTGGCATTTCATCCGCAAATGTAGTAGCACTATTTAATAAAAGTGGCGCAGCGCATAGTGCACCCAACACATAACGATTTAATAACCAACTAAAATTTTTCATAAAATTCCCTTAAAAATTTAAAAACCTGTAAAACTAAAACTACAATTCGTTACACACTTACTCAAAATCTATTATCAAAGACGATTTAATTATTGAATGCCACAATTGCGACTAAAAACATAATAAAACCGACCGCTGACTTATTCTTAAATCCATGAAGGTCATTTTGAACCTAAATGTCCACTCTTTGCAACATTAGATTCACAAAAAAAGAAAAATTCAACATAAATACAACAGTTTACGGGTCCACTTATTGGTGCATATTTCTAAAAATTGCACCCAATTTGTGCATTTTGCTAAATTGTGGCTTTTAACACAAAAATTATCTATTATTGCTAAACAATATTATGCTGTGACTTTATAAGTTGTTTAATTTAGCAATTATCTTCAATGCATATCTGGTCATTTTGCCAAACAATTTTTAGTATTTGGTAACCATTTAAAAGGTTTGTATGCCTTATAAAGAAATGTCACAGGTCAAACATGTTGCTTTCTTGACCTTAAATAATTTCTCTCTGATAGCGTTTTCAAACGCTATCGAGATATTGCGCATGGCCAATTACCTGATGGGAGAAGAGGTTTACCAATGGTCTGTCATTACTGTGGATGGTCATTCCGTTAATGCCAGCAATGGTCTAGCATTCGCAAAATCGACGCTACTAGACTTTACTAACCCACCAGATGTGCTACTAGTTTGCGGTGGCGTTAATGTACAAAATGCCGTTAGCCATGAAGTGATTAAATTGATCACTCAGGCGAGCAAGCAGAATATGTGGTTAGGTGGCCTATGCACGGGCAGCTACGCATTAGCGAAAGCTGGCTTGCTGGATGGGTACAAATGCACGATTCACTGGGAGAATATGGCGAGCTTGTGCGAGCAGTTTCCATCAATTAGTTTTATGGAAGAGCTGTTTGTGATTGATCGCAATCGCTGCACCTGCGCGGGCGGTACCGCCCCTCTAGATTTGATGCTAGCTTTTGTTTCCGCAAGATTTGGTAAGAATTTAGTGGCTGAAATTTCAGATCAGTTTATGGTAGTGCGCGCGCGCGACAGCAAAGATCAGCAGCATATTCCTGTAGCTGCACGCGTAGGTTACAGTCACAAAGCACTAGTAGAGGTTTCTGCACTCATGGAAGCTAATATTGAAGAACCACTCAGTTTGGATGAGCTAGCGCGCTTAGCAGGATTGTCGCAACGCCATTTGCAGCGCATGTTCCGCCACACACTTAACATGACACCAATGCATTATTACCTTAATTTAAGGCTGCGTCGCGCCAGATCTCTATTGTTGCAAACCGAAATGTCAGTCATGAGCGTGACGGTTGCATGTGGATTCCAATCTTCGTGCCACTTTAGTAAATCATACCGTACGCTATTTGGTTACTCGCCTAGCATGGAGCGCAATCAACACAAACCAATACCGCCATTACATGCACTAGCTAGTAGTCCGCGAGAACATGAAGAAAGTTTTGTTGGTTGAGAGTTTACGGCTGAATAGTTTTACAATGGGTTGGCGCGATTAAACAAGATTCTGTCGTAATTTAATACTTGTTTAACATGCAGTCGCGATAAGTTATCATTTGTCATCATCGTCCTTTTTGCTAGTTCACGTTATCTGTCACATTACTTGGGAGTTAATAAAATGAATCAATTTGTAAAGTCCGCTTTAGTTAGAAACATAGTCATCGCCGCCTTATTTCCGCTTGTATTAACTGCCTGTGGCAATAAAGAGGCTGCGGCTCCAGAAGCTGCGACCGCATCCGCTGGTGGCGAAGCGGCCACCTGTAGCACAGTTAAATTTGCTGATATCGGTTGGACAGACATTACTGCAACCACAGCGCTTTCTTCAGTGGTATTAGAAGGTTTAGGCTACAAAGCAGAATCTACCATTGCATCTGTGCCAATTGCGTTTGCTGGACTTAAAAAGGGACAAATTGATGCCTTCTTGGGATACTGGTCACCTTCTATGACGCCAATTGTTGATCCATTCTTAAAAGAAAAAGCGATAACAGTGTTAGATAAACCTAACCTAGTTGGCGCCAAGTATACGTTGGCCGTACCCAAGTATGCTTTCGATGCAGGCTTAAAAAGCTTTGCCGACATTGGTAAGTTCACAAAGGAACTCGATGGAAAAATTTACGGCATCGAGCCAGGTAACGATGGCAATAAGCTCATTGCCGACATGATTACTAAAGATGCATTTGGCCTAAAAGATTTCAAAATGGTGGAATCAAGCGAGGCTGGTATGTTGACTGAAGTGAGCCGCTCGGTTAAAGACAACAAATGGATTGTATTCTTAGGCTGGGCGCCACACCCAATGAACGTACAGCAAGACATTGTTTACTTAAGCGGTGGTGACGATTTCTTTGGCCCTAACTACGGTGAAGCAAAAGTACTAACCGTTACTTCAAATGAATTAGCAACACGTTGCCCTAATGTGAATAAACTCATTAGCAATTTAGAGTTTAATCTCGATATGGAAGGTCAAGTCATGTTGCCAATCATGGACAAAACTAATCCTAATGAAGCCGCAAAAGCATGGTTAGCCAAAAATCCAACGTCTTTAGACGCATGGTTAAATGGAGTAAATACGGTGGATGGAAAACCTGGTTTGGATGCTGTTAAAAAATATCTCGGTGTGTAAACAAGTCAATATTTAAGTATTTAACTTAACTTTTTAAAGCCATCACTGTCAACTGACAGTGATGGCTTTTTTATTGATATCTTCTTTATACGACACATGTCGCATTAAGAACACAAAAAGTCTGATGTAGCACATTCATATGGCGCTAAAATGTGAAAATAGCCTTTCATTATTAGCGCACAAACCCATTACTGGAGCTCGCTTGAACAAAGATTATTCCATTTGGAAATTATTTTCACAAGGCCTAAAAAACCACACTGGCTGGACGCCCGCATGGCGTAGCCCTGCCATAAAGCCCAGTTACGATGTGGTAATTATTGGTGCAGGTGGGCATGGCTTGGCAACCGCGTATTACTTGGCTAAAGAGCATGGTATTAAAAATATTGCTGTGCTTGAAAAAGGCTTTTTAGGTGGTGGCAATACCGCGCGCAACACTACCATTGTGCGCTCCAACTATTTATGGGATGAAGCGGCTATGTTGTACGAGCACTCCCTAAAACTATGGGAAAGGTTATCCGAAGATATTAATTATAACGTCATGTTTAGCCAGCGCGGCGTGTTCAATCTCGGCCATACCTTGCAAGACATGCGTGACATTGAGAGGCGCGTTAATGCAAATAATCTCAATGGAATCGACGCGCTGGCGCTTAATGCGCAAGAAGTTAAAGAACGTATTCCCATGATTAATATTAGCAAAAATACACGTTTCCCGATTATGGGCGCGAGCTTTCAGCCTCGCGCGGGGGTGGCACGTCACGATGCTGTGGCTTGGGGCTTTGCGCGCGCTGCTAGCAACTACGGCGTAGATATTATTGAAAACTGTGAAGTACAGGGCATGGATATTGAAAACGCCACTATTAAAGGCCTGCAGACCAGCCTTGGCTATATAAGAACATCCAAAGTGGGCTGCGTTACAGCTGGCCATTCGTCAGTGATGGCAAAAGCTGCTGGCATCCGTATGCCAATTGAAAGCCACCCACTACAAGCATTTGTATCAGAGTCACTGAAGCCTATTTTGGACACCGTTGTGATGTCGAATGCGGTACATGGTTATGTAAGCCAATCGGATAAAGGCGAATTGGTGATTGGCGCGGGCATCGACCATTACACCAGCTACGCGCAACGCGGTAGCCCGCACATTATCGAACACACTGCTGCTGCGATTATCGAGCTATTCCCCATGTTTTCGCGTGTGCGTATGAACCGCCAATGGGGCGGCATTGTGGACACCACCCCTGACGCTTGCCCGATTGTCAGCAAAACCAAGGTCAAAGGTTTGTACTTTAATTGCGGCTGGGGCACTGGCGGGTTTAAGGCTACACCGGGTTCTGGTAATGTCTTTGCCCACACCATTGCGCATGATGAACCTCATCCACTCAATGCTGCTTTCTCGCTAGACCGCTTCCATTCTGGCCATTTAATTGATGAGCACGGTGCCGCTGGCGTTGCGCATTAAATAGGAAAAATATGTTTGTCATTAATTGTCCACACTGTAATGAATTACGCGAAGAAGAAGAATTTCACTACGAAGGTGAGGCCTTTATTGCGCGGCCTGCCGAGCCAGAAACGCAAACCGATGCCGAATGGGGCGATTACTTGTTTATGAAAAAAAATCCAAAGGGTTGGCATTGGGAAATGTGGAGTCACGCTACAGGTTGTCGCAAAATTTTTGTAGTAAAACGCAATACGGCTAACCATGCTATTGACGGGGCTTGGACGCTCACAGAGGCGCGCTTAGCTTATGAAGCAGAATTGGCAAAAATATGAGCAATAGAGTTACACACAAACATAGCCGCGTGGATTTTTCCAAGCCACTATCGTTTACATTTGATGGCAAAATTTATCAAGGTTTTGCAGGCGACACGCTAGCTTCCGCCCTGCTTGCTAACGGTGTAAAAACCATTGCACGGAGCTTTAAATATGGGCGGCCACGCGGCATTGTCGGCGCATGGGCCGAAGAGCCAAACGCCTTAGTACAGATTGATGTTGGCGCACGTACCACGCCCGATTTAAAAGCGACGCAAGTTGAGTTATACGACGGCTTAGTAGCGGCCCGTACTAGCGGCTGGCCTAGCCTAGCGTTTGATTTAAAAAGTGTTGGTGGCAAATTTTCGCGCTTTATGCCAGCTGGCTTTTACTACAAAACCTTTAAATGGCCGAGTAAATTTTGGCCTTTATATGAGGATATTATTCGCCGTGCAGCGGGTTATGGGAAATCCCCCATTGAGCCCGATACTGAAACCTATGACCACAAACATCATCATGTAGAATTGCTGGTAGTTGGTGGTGGTGCTTGTGGCTTATTAGCCGCACTACTGGCTGGGCGCAGCGGCTTAAGTGTATTACTGGTAGACGATCAAAGTGAACTTGGTGGCTATTTATTATCTATGCCAAACATGACTATTGGTGGTCTTGATGCTGCTACTTGGAGCGCTAAGATAATCGCTGAATTACGCAGTTTACCTAATGTCACCTTGCTTGAACGCACTACTGCATTCGCATTACATGATATGAACATGATTCAAGCTGTTGAACTGATGCAAGATCATCTACTGCATCAAGCACGCAAGTCTGAACAACGTCGAGAACGCCTGCATCGCATTCGCGCAGCTAAAGTGGTTTTGGCAACAGGGGCGTTTGAACGACCCTTGGTATTTGGCAATAACGATTTGCCCGGTATCATTACTGCTTCTGCACTCGCGACCTACTTCAGCCGTTATGGCGTGGTTTGTGGCAATAACATTGTGGTTTTAACCAGTAATGACTTAGCCTATCAAAGCGCGGTAGATTTAGCAGAGGCAGGTATAAAAGTCACGATAGTTGATGTGCGCGAAAGCATCAACTTGGCATGGGCAGCACGTTTTAAAGCTCTCGGAATTATGACTTATATGGGTTATGGTATATCTGAGGCTATTGGCTCAAGCGAGGTTAAAGGCGTGCAACTGGTCAAACTTAATGCAAAAGCTAATGTAGTTATAGAAAGTGGGCCGCTTATTGCTTGTGATGTTTTGGCTAGTTCTGGCGGACTATCACCCACTGTACATTTATTCTGCCATGATGGTGGCCGACCACAATGGGATGAATCTAAACTTGCCTTTGTGGTTTCCGCAAATGCGCGTGCTAATGCAGGTATTTATTGCGTTGGTGCCATTACGGGTGTTTTTTCGCTATGTGAAGGTTTAGAAAAAACTTTTGCAACCATGTTTGAGCTGCTAAAAAGCTTGGGCAAAAAAATAGATGACTCAGAACTGAGTTTAGAAACAGATGAAATTACAGCAAGTCCGGCTCGCGCCATTTATCGCATCCCTACTACTGCAAAAGCATTTGTTGATTTTCAGAATGATGTTGCCGTTACCGATATTGAGCTCGCTGTACGCGAAAATTATCGCTCTATCGAACACATCAAACGCTACACTGCACTAGGTTTTGGTACTGATCAAGGCAAACTTTCAAACGTCAATGGTTTTGCCATTGCAGCGGAAATGTTAGGCAAGACAATACCTGAAGTTGGCACCACGACTTATCGCCCAGCCTATACGCCAGTTTCATTCGGTGCATTGGCCGGCGCGCACGTAGGTGACACCTTTGAGCCGCGCCGCTACACGGCAATGCAAGCAAGTCACACGCAATTCCAAGCTGAATTTGAGACCGTAGGGCAATGGATGCGACCGTGGTACTTCCCTAAAGCTGGTGAAGACATGCATGCAGCTGTTAACCGCGAGTGTTTAGCTGCACGTAATGGCGTAGCAATTTTAGATGCCTCAACACTCGGCAAAATTGATATTCGCGGAAAAGATGTACGCGAGTTTCTAAACCGTATTTACGCCAATGCTTGGAGCCAGTTAGCCCCTGGTAAATGTCGCTATGGCCTCATGCTAAATGAAGCGGGCATGGTAATGGACGATGGCGTCACCGCTTGTATCTCTGACACACACTTCTTAATGACCACTACCACGGGCGGGGCAGCTGGGGTGATGAGCTGGTTGGAAAAATGGCATCAAACTGAGTGGCCAGAACTAGAAGTGTATATGACATCTGTGACTGACAATTGGACAACGGCTGCTCTGGTCGGTCCAAAAAGTCGTGAAGTTTTGGCTAAACTTTGTAGCGATATTGACTTAGATAAAGAAGCATTTAAGTTCATGGATTGGCGTGATGGCACCGTCGCTGGTGTGCCTGCACGCGTCTTCCGCATTAGCTTTTCGGGTGAACTCGCGTATGAAATTAACGTCGACGCGAGTTATGGTCATTATGTGTGGGAAGAGCTGATGAAAGCTGGTGCTGAATTCGACATTACGCCATACGGCACCGAAACTATGCACGTATTACGCGCGGAAAAAGGCTTCATTATTGTTGGTCAAGAAACAGATGGCTCAGTGACGCCATTTGACCTTGATATGGCTTGGGCAGTTGGTATGAAAAAACCTTATAGTTTTATTGGTAAACGCTCATTAGCGCGCAGTGATACCGCACGCACTGATCGCAAACAGCTGGTTGGTTTACTGACCGAAGACCCCAATTTCGTACTGAAAGAAGGGGCGCAATTGATTAATTCTGAGAATACAACACCGCCAGTGCCTATGTTGGGGCATGTCACCTCTAGCTATTACAGTGCATTTTTAGGTCGCTCAATCGCCATGGGGTTTGTCATTGACGGCATTAAACGTCGTAGTGAAGAAGGCAATAATATTGTCTACGCTTGGGCTGATGGCAAAGCTGTGAAGGCAAAAATTGTTTCCTCGGTGTTTGTGGATGCAGAAGGAGCGCGACACAATGTCTAAACTTACATTCAGTCCTGTCATGCAGTCGCCGCTGCATCACTTCAACTTAAATGCAAATCAACAGCCAATAGATACATCTAAAGGCGTTTGGGCCAATGAAATAACGTTATTAGGTTATATTAGCTTACGTGGTAACGCTCAAAATGTTCTATTTACAAAGGCTGCTAAAAAAGCGCTTGGGGTAGCTTTACCCATACTACCCTGCAGCCTAATATCTGCGTCATGGGGTTATATTTATTGGCTTTCTCCTGATGAATGGTTAATAGTTTGTGCGCGAGAACTTCACGCCGAATTGCAGCAAAAACTAGAGGCTGCGCTAGTAGGTAACCATAACCAAGTAATTGACAACTCTGGTGGGTTTACTACGGTATTTTTACAAGGCAAAAATGCCAGCGATGTGCTGCACCACTGCACGGTTTATGACTTAAATGCGCTCACTACCGGCAAAGTTGTAGGCACTACTTTTGGTAAAACTAGCGTGTTTTTACACCAGCACGGTAATGGATATAACCTTATTTTCCGCCGTAGTTTCGCTGATTACATTTGGCGCTATCTTGAACGCAGTGCCTTGCCCTATGGTTTTGGTATCGCAAATCTGGGCAGTAGTTAGCAAATATGAACTACAGTGTATTTGAAGTGTTTCGCATCGGCATTGGGCCTTCAAGCTCACATACCGTTGGGCCTATGCTTGCCGTCAATCGGTTTCTTGGCGAAATCGAAGCGCGCTCGCTACTCAAGCAAGTGGCACAAGTGCAAGTGCACCTGTTTGGCTCTCTTGCGCTTACTGGCAAAGGTCACGGTACTGACAATGCTGTTTTAGCAGGACTCACAGGCGCATTACCTGATCAAGTTGACCCAAGCAGCATCATGCCGTTAACTGAAGCCATCAAAAAAACTGGGTATTTAAAACTGATGAACCGATATGAAATACCATTTGATTTCAATCAACACTTAGTTTTTCATTACCAACTATCGTTGCCACAACACCCTAATGGTATTGTGTTAGAGGCGTTTTATGATGATGATGACTCGTTACACCGCAATACCTATTTTTCAATTGGTGGTGGTGCTGTGCTAGATGAAAAAGAAATAGCAATTACATCCAAAAACAGTTCAATCGTTAAAGGCTCGCCTGCCGCTGCACCCTATTGGTTTGATAGCGCCGCTGATTTGTTGCGCATGGGCAATGAAAGTTCACTCTCAATTGCTGATATGGTGTGGCAAAATGAACTCAAATATCAAGATGCAGCGACTACTCGCAGCAAGTTATTACGTGTTTGGGAAGTCATGAATGCCAGCATCGAGCGTGGTCTAGTAACAGAGGGCATGTTGCCAGGCGGTCTAAAAGTTAAACGTCGCGCACATTTGCTTTACAAACAAGCGAGCACAGTAGGCGGAAAGCTGTCTTCAGATTTTCAGGCGATGGATATGGTGAGCGCGTTTGCTATTGCTGTGAATGAAGAAAATGCCTGTGGCGGACGCGTAGTAACCGCACCCACCAACGGCTCCGCTGGTGTTATCCCAGCGGTTTTAAGTTATTTTACGCGATTTTGTCAGCAACTAAGAACGCAAAAAGAAATTGAAGACAATATTATAAAATTTTTGCTGACCGCCGCTGGTATTGGTATGCTATACAAAAAAAATGCCTCTATTTCTGCTGCTGAAATGGGCTGCCAAGGCGAAATTGGTGTTTCTTGCTCCATGGCTGCAGGTGGCTTGGCAGCTGTGTTGGGCGCGAATAATGAACAAATTGAAAATGCAGCTGAAATCGCCATGGAACATAACTTAGGAATGAGTTGCGACCCAATTGGCGGACTAGTGCAGATTCCCTGCATTGAACGCAATAGCATGGGTGCAGTAAAAGCAATTAACGCGGCGCGCTTAGCGATGATGCATGAGGGTA
This sequence comes from Methylotenera sp., assembly GCA_031379885.1. Lineage (GTDB taxonomy): Bacteria > Pseudomonadota > Gammaproteobacteria > Burkholderiales > Methylophilaceae > Methylotenera_A. The sequence continues at coordinate 13,299 of JANNFN010000166.1, read as the reverse complement.
GTCACATTGTTTCATTAGACGCAGTGATTGAAACCATGCGCCAAACGGGAATTGATATGCAATCTAAATATAAAGAAACAGCCCTTGGCGGGCTGGCGATTAACGTGGTGGCCTGCTAACACTATGTTCTGTAAGGAAATATGATGCGCTACCCACATCTTTTTACTCCAATTACACTGGGTAAATTAGTATTACCTAACCGCATCTACAGCACCGCACATGCAGAAGTGTATGCGGAAACTGGCGGTATGCCAGGTGAGCGCTATATTCGATATTACGAAGAAAAAGCTAAAGGTGGCTTAGGCATGGCGATTTGTGGGGGCTCCAGCCCCGTTTCGATTGACGTTCCACAAGGTGCATGGAAACCAGTTAATCTAACAACTGACCGCGTCATTGAGCCGTTGGCTAAACTTGCTGAGGCGATGCATAAACATGGTAGCAAAATTATGATTCAAGCTACGCACATGGGCCGACGCTCGGTATTCGCTAGCGATCCATGGCCACATCTGGTTTCGCCTAGCGGAGTACGTGAGCCTGTGCATAGAGGGAATGCCAAAGCCATTGAGATTGAAGAAATTAATCGGATTATCAAAGACTTTGCCGCTGCTGCTAAACGGGTACAAGCCGCAGGGCTAGATGGCATTGAAATCTCTGCAGCTCATCAACATTTGATAGATCAGTTTTGGAGCCCTCGTACTAACATGCGCAGCGATGAGTACGGCGGTAGCTTAAACAATAGAATGCGTTTTGGATTGCAAGTACTACAAGCAGTGCGTGATGCTGTAGGTGCTGATTTTTGCGTGGGTTTACGCATGTGCGCAGATGAATTTCATGATGATGGGCTTGACCATGAAACCTTAAAAGAAATTGCTGCGACATATTCGCAAGCTGGCTCACAAGGCGGCTTAATTGATTTTATTAGCGTAATAGGCTCTGGTGCCGATACGCACAATAAAGTGGCAAACTGTATGCCCCCAATGGCCTTGCCACCAGAGCCGTTTGTGAATCTGGCTGCTGGCATTAAATCAGTTTCAAACGTACCTATCTTGCATGCACAAGGCATACGTGATGTCACACAAGCTGAGCGCATCATTGCTAACGGCTTAGTAGATATGGTGGGCATGACACGTGCCCACATTGCCGATCCGCACATGATTATCAAAATTCGTAATGGGCAAGAAGATCAAATTAAGCAATGTGTTGGCGCGAACCACTGTATAGACCGCCAATACTCTGGCCAAGATGTGCTGTGTATTCAAAACGCGGCAACCTCGCGTGAGGCAACCATGCCACATGTGATTACAAAAACCAAAAGTGTTAAGCGGCGCGTAGTCGTTGTTGGCGCAGGTCCGGCGGGGCTAGAAACGGCCCGCGTTTCAGCTGAGCGTGGTCACGAAGTTGTGCTTTTTGAAAAAAACGCGACTGTTGGCGGACAAGTGAATTTAGCCGCAAAAGCACCGCAACGCGAACAAATGGCAGGAATTATTCGCTGGTTTGACATGGAAACCAAGCGCTTGAAAATTGACAGGCGACTTGGTGTAATCGCGACAGATGAGATGATTCTGGCCGAAAACCCCGACATTATCGTACTCGCCACTGGCGGCACTAGCCACACCGGCCAAGTGCCCGCTTGGGGTGTGGATGATGGCTTGGCAGTGAGCTCTTGGGACATATTATCTGAAAAAGTAGCACCTAGAAAGAATGTGCTGGTGTATGACACCATTGGTACACATGCGGGTTTTGGCGTGGCAGATTTTATTGCTAGCCGCGGAAACCAAGTCGAAATTGTGACCCCCGATGCCAAAGTGGCGGATGACGTGGGCGGCACCACATTTCCTATTTTTTATCGTCGCTTATACGCGCAAGGCATGATTGCTACGCCCAATTATTATTTGGAGCGCGTTTATGCCGAAGGCGATAAAAAAATTGCAGTGCTTCGCAATGAATATACCGAACAATTGGAAGAACGCGAAGTAGATCAAGTCGTGATTGAAAATGGCTCATTACCTAATACTGAGCTGTATTGGGCACTAAAGTCGCGCTCCAAAAACTTAGGCCAAACCGACATTGAAGCACTGTTCGCTGCGCAACCACAACCTGCATTAGCTCAGTCATTAAAAGACGGTGAATTCTTGCTATTCCGCATTGGCGATTGCGTTTCTATGCACAATATTCATGGCGCGATTTACGATGCATTGCGCTTATGTAAAGACTTCTAGCTATGTTGGGCTTTTAGTTATGTATATCGAGCACATTATCACTGTCCTATTTTGGCTCGCAACATTCATGCTAGTTTTTGGTCTTTGGCGACGTGCGCGACTGTGGCGTGCAGGTAAAGCTGCTGCTTGGCATTGGTGCCAACTTCTTACCATTCCCAAACGTTATTTCGTTGATTTGCATCACGTGGTATCGCGTGAACCTTACATCGCCAGAACCCATGTGGCTACGGCGGGCGGCGCGGTTGCGGCTTTAGTTTTAGTCGCGATTAACTACGGTTTAATGATGTATTCAGCAAATTTGAATTGGGCAATTGTCGGTGCAACTGTCATCATGTTCATCGGCGCATTTTTTGTTTGGCTAAGAAGAACAAAAACTCCAACTCGCTTATCGCGTGGTGCTTGGAGCCGCCTGCCCTACTCATTGCTAGCGTTTGCGCTGGGCTTGTTTTTAGTCACGTTACCAATCATTGTTTTATCTGGCGGCATTGCAGTTTTGGCAATTTTATTACTATTGGTAGGCTCGGCAGAATTAGCGCTAGGCATAGGGCTAGGTGGGCCAATGAAACACGCTTTAGCTGGCTTGCTGCACTTAGCTTTTCATCCACGGCAGGAGCGTTTTAGTGGAAAATTAGCCACCGCCCTAAAGCCATTAATTCTTAAAAATAAAGACTTTGGTATTAGCAAACCAAGCGATTTTCATTGGAATCAGCTACTTAGTTTTGATGCCTGCGTACAATGCGGCAAGTGTGAGGCGGCTTGCCCTGCCTTCGCTGCAGGGCAGCCACTGAATCCGAAAAAACTCATTCAAGATTTGGTTGTAGGCTTATCAAGCGGCACAGATGCCAATTTCGCTGGTAGCCCTTACCCAGGAATGCCAATCGGTGAGCATTCTGGAGCGCCCAATCAAGCAATTGTGCCGTCATTAATAGCGCCAGAAACACTGTGGTCATGCACCACTTGCCGCGCTTGCGTACAAGAATGCCCCATGCTAATTGAACACGTCGATGCAATTGTCGGCATGCGGCGCAATCTGACGCTCACACAAGGCTGCGCGCCAAACAAAGCACCTCAAACCCTAGAAAACTTGCGTCAAACCGCCACAGTGGGTGGCTTTGACCAAAAGGCGCGTTATTATTGGGCGATAGATCTAGACGTTAAAACTATTCAACCCAATATGCCAGTCGATATATTGCTAGTAGCGGGAGAAGGTGCTTTTGATATGCGCTATCAACGAACGCTACGTGCCTTGGTAAAACTATTAAAAGCTGCCAATGTAGACTTTGCAGTGCTTGGCGCGTTGGAATGTGATACTGGTGACACCGCAAGAAGATTAGGCGATGAAGCAACTTTTCAAATGCTTGCTAAACGCAATATAGAGACTTTTAGCACATTGTCATTCAAGCGCATAGTAACGGCAGACCCGCATGTTATGCATAGTTTAAAAAATGAATATGGGGCATTTGGTGGAAATTATGAAGTATTTCACCACACCACTTTGTTATCTGAGTTAGTCGCTAGCGGCCAGTTAAAGTTGGGTAAATCAGATGATAAGCGCAAACTCACTTATCACGACCCTTGCTACTTAGCACGTTACAACAATGAAACTGAGTCGCCACGCGCCTTGTTAAAAATTATTGGTTTGCAAATAAACGAAATGGAGCGCTCTGGCTTGCGCGGGCGCTGTTGCGGCGGTGGCGGTGGCGCGCCACTTACTGATATTTCTGGCAAACAACGCATACCTGATATTCGTATTGCTGATGCGCGCACGATTGGCGCAGAGCTTCTTGCAGTGGCGTGCCCGCAATGCACAGCAATGCTGGAAGGCGTTACAGACGGTAAAGATTGGCAACGACCTGAAGTATTGGATATTGCCGAATTATTGGCAGCAAGTTTGGAAACGGCATGACGATGCGTAACCCTATTAGAATCTCGCCAAATCGCCCACAACAAAGCTCACCTAATGGCTTAAAACGTATTGTTTTGAGGGCGTCCGACACCATTGAAATGTATGCTCAGCCAAAACCTTTGCGGACAGTAAATAACCCTAAAGCCAGTTATTTAGTCATTGCGCATAGTGAGCGCGGATCGCTTAGTGACCACGCACTGCAAACCATTGCTGCCGCTGCTATTCTGGCTGATGCTGAAACGAATGTTTTAGCGCTTATATTAGGCGCATTAACAGACGACTTAGCAAATTTTGGTGCTGACCAAGTAATAGTAATATCGGAATTGGACTTTGAACATTTTCAGCCTGAGCTAGAACTTGCAAGCATTTCTGCACTAATAGATTCTATTCAACCCACGAGAATTTTTATGCCAGACAATCATACGGGTGATGGCGATTTAGGACGCAGACTCATCGCCCGCCAAAAAACCAAAACTGCTGCAACACAAGTGATTGAAATGAATGTTGACCATGTTGCCACCTATCAAGCAGGCGGCACTTTAATTGCACAAACTACTTTGCCTGAGATTATCTTGCTAGCAGCAAATGCAGTTGATACACATTTACCTTTTATTGCTTTAGCGCAACGTAGCAAGCAAGCGATTACGAATCTAGCAATAGCAAACTCTTATCAAGACTTAGACATGCAAACAATTGCTGCAACTGAGATTGCACTGGAAGAAGCTGATTTCATTGTTTCTGCTGGTAATGGCGTGGAAAATGTTGCCTCTTTAGAGTCACTAGCACATGCTCTGCAAGCCAGTATTGGCGCAAGTCGTGTAGCAGTGGATGATGGCAAGTTTTCTCGCGACAAGCAAATTGGAGCAAGTGGCAAAACCGTCAGCGCTAGCGCTTATTTGGCCATTGGCATTTCTGGCGCAGTACAGCATTTGCAAGGCATTAAAGATTGTCGACATGTCATTGCAATTAACACGGATACCAGCGCGCCGATAGTGAAACGTGCAGACCTTAGCGTGATTGGCGACGCGGAAGAGATTATGCGCGCTTTAATTAATCTGATTGCAGAAGCAAAATCGGCAAATTTGAAGGTGGCTGCATGAACATTAAGCACATCACCGTGCTAGTTTCAACTGGGCGACACCCTACTAGTGGCGTTCCGCGCCATTGCCGCAACGATAGTCTTGCATTGACCATTGGCGTTGATTTGTCGCAGACCAAAGCTGCCGATCTAGAAGTGTTGCATGCGGGCAATGCAAATAATCCCGCCCTAAAGGATTATTTAGCCCTTGGTGCAGACCAAATAAATGTCATTCCTACAGAGCCAGATAGCGACATCGTCGATAGTTTTGCTGAAAGATTGGGCGATGCCGATTTAATTCTCACTGGAAGCCGTGCCGAGAATGGTCAGGATAGTGGTTTGCTACCATACTTGTTAGCGGAAAAGCTTAACATCCCAATTATCGCTAATGCGTTAGAGCTTAAGCAGGAGGGTGATAAGTTAGAAGTTTTGCAGTTCTTTCCTAAAGGCAAGCGTCGTCGTGTTGCAGTTACATTGCCTGCCATCATTGCAATTCATCCGCTTGCCGCCATTGAATTACGATATGCTTATGTACGCCAGCAACAGGGTAAAATTATTGCGCTAACCAAACCAGCTCACGTGGCAGCTGAAAGCCATTTACAATGGAACATAGCGCCTAAATTACGTAAACCAATTAAATTGAAAGCACCAGAAAATTTAACTGGGCATGAGCGTTTGTTAGCAGCTATTACAAGTGAGAACAAAGGTGGTACTGTCGTAAATGATGGAAATTGTGTCGAAAAAGCACAAGTTATACTAAGCTATTTGCGCGAACATCAGCTTATAGCTTTTTAAAAAAACTAAAATAAATAGGTAAGGAGATGACATGAACATTTCATCAGAAATACGAAATTTGATTAGCAATCGCCGCAAAGGCTATACGCTAGAAGCACCGTTTTACTTAAGCCCAGAAATCAATAAACTGGATATTGAAGTGATTTTTGGTAGGCATTGGATTTTTGTCGCAGTAGAACCTGAGATTGCCGAAGCTGGTGATTACATCAAAGTAGATATTGGCCATAATTCCGTGATTATCGTGCGTGACGACGACATGAACGTGAAGGCGTTTCATAATGTATGTCGCCATCGTGGCTCACAACTTTGCGATGACGCTAAGGGTAGTGTCGGCAACTTAGTGTGCCCCTATCATCAATGGACCTACGACCTCTCTGGCAAGCTCATTCACAACGAACACATGGGTGATGATTTTGATAAAAACAATCACAATCTAAAGTCTGTGCATGTGGGTAATATTGCAGGGCTTATTTTTATCTGCTTGGCCGACGAGCCGCCTGTCGACTTTGATGATATGCGTAAAGCCATGGAACCTTATATTACCCCACATCGTCTTGCAGATTGCAAAGTGGCTGCACAAGAAGATATTATCGAAAATGGTAACTGGAAGCTGACCATGGAGAATAACCGCGAGTGCTAACATTGAGTGGCAAAACATCCTGAACTGCTAGCCTCGATGTATGAGTTTGGGTTTGGCTACCAACCTTCGCCAGAAAATGCCGAAAAAGTGCAAGAATTTCGTGATCTTATTGAAACTGAAGGTAATCGTTGGGCGGCTTGCGGCTTGCCGTCAGCAGAAATTGATTTATTAGATGGTTGCGCAACTGCTTACCGTACGCAAAGACTGCCATTAGAGAAAGCTGGCGAATCGCAGACGCTGGATGGCAAAGTGGCTAGCAAAAAACTGTTGGGTGATTTTACTCAGCGCAATTTAGGCGGATTATCATTTTGGACACAACCTAACTCATGGCACCATTTTATGAGTGATCACATTATTACATTTAGTGCGTTACCCATTGATGCAGAACACACGCTGGTGCGAACCACATGGTTGGTACAAAAAGATGCAGTTGAAAGTGAGGATTACAATATTGATAGATTGTGCGAGGTGTGGCGCGCAACTAATAAACAAGACTCTACTTTAGTGGAGCGCACACATCGCGGCGTGAAAAGCGATCAATACAAACCTGGACCTTATTCGCCCTACACTGAGGAACTGGTAGAAAAATTCACTAACTGGTATATTCAACGACTGGAAACAGAAATAGATAGTGTTAAATCATCGGTAACGCCTATCAAAATATGTCGATAACGCCATCAAGAAACATGCCTCGATTTTGGGAAACAACGCTTCCCACTTGGGACGCTGACAACGACAATACGCTTATTTGCTGCCAGATAAGAAACGAAACACATGACGTTAAAAGTTTTTTCTTTAAGCCCGTCAAGCCAAGTTTATTTCAGTATTTACCAGGACAATTTATTACGCTTGAGTTGGTAATAAATGGCACAACAATAAACCGGTGCTATACCCTATCATCAGCACCTACGCGCCCACACACTATATCCATTACTGTCAAGCGCCAACCAAATGGCATTGTTTCTAACTGGTTGCATGATCATTTGCAGCTTGGTAGTAAAATCTCGGCGCTGGGCCCTGCGGGAGATTTTACTTGTACGCAGAACTCTGCAAGCAAATATTTATTCTTGTCCGGTGGCTCAGGCGTTACACCGCTCATGTCCATGGCGCGAACCTTTCACGACCTTGCTGAAGATGCTGATATTGCTTTTGTTCATAGTGCGCGCAGTCCAGCTGACATCATTTTTCGCCAAGAGCTAGATTTGATGTCGTTTAATTTACCACATTTTCACGCTACTTTTATTTGTGAAAAAGTAGATGACGAGCCCAACTGGACGATGCCGATAGGTTATTTAAATATTGATGCCTTAAAGCAAATTGCACCCGATTATTTAAAGCGTAAAATTTTTACCTGTGGCCCTGCGCCTTATATGGCGGCAGTGCGTAATATGCTAAAAAATGCTGGTTTCGATATGCAGCACTATCATGAAGAAAGTTTTAGTTTCGACGAATTACCAGCTAGCACACAGTCTGAATCTAAAACAATTACAACGGGTATTGACGCTAGTAGTTATAAAGTAGAATTCACTAAAAGTGGCACCAGCATTCAATGTGCGCAAGATCAATTCGTATTAGATGCGGGAGTTGCCGCTGGCATGCGCTTAGCTTCATCTTGTAGAAAAGGCTTATGCGGTACATGTAAAAGCAAACTCATCTCGGGTAAAGTAGATATGAAACATGGCGGTGGTATTCGTCAGCGAGAGATTGATCAAGGTTTCTTTTTGCCTTGCTGCTCCAAACCATTAACCGATTTAGTAGTTGAAAAGTAACAGCATAGCGAGTAACTTGATTGTGTAGTTAAGGGGAAAATCTAATGGATGAACAACCAGTAAATACAGGCTCGGCCAGCGAAGCTAAAGTGGTCGTGAAGAATCTACACAAAGTGTTTGGCAACAAACCCGATGTTGCGATGCAAATGTTATACGATGGCAAAGGCAAGGATGAAGTGCTGCGACAGACAGGCCAAGTAGTTGGCGTACTAGATGCCTCGTTTGAAATCAACAAAGGCGAAATTTTCGTACTGATGGGTCTTTCTGGCTCTGGCAAATCAACACTTATTCGCTTGCTTAACCGCCTGATCGAACCAACTGCCGGTAGCGTGATTGTTGATGGTGAAGACGTAGCAAAGATGAGCACAGAAAAGCTGCTCAACTTACGCCGCAAGGACATGAGCATGGTATTTCAATCGTTCGCCTTACTGCCGCATCGCACAGTGGTAGAAAATGCCGCTTTTGGGCTAGAAATTGCAGGAGTGGACGTAAAAGAACGCGAACGCCGCGCCATGGAAGTACTGGAGCAAGTTGGCTTACATACTTTTGCCAAACACATGCCTTCTCAACTCTCTGGCGGCATGCAGCAACGTGTAGGGCTAGCGCGTGCGCTGACGGTGAACCCTTCATTAATGTTAATGGATGAAGCTTTCTCCGCACTTGATCCACTGCGCAGAACAGAGATGCAAGACGTTCTGATGAAACTACAGCAAGAGCAAAAACGCACTATTGTGTTTGTTTCGCACGATTTAGACGAAGCATTAAGGATTGGCAATCGCATTTGCATTATGGAAGGTGGCCGCGTAGTACAAGTCGGCACTTCGGATGATATTTTACAGCGTCCTGCTGACGAATACGTAAAAGCCTTCTTTAATGGCGTGGATACCAATAAATACTTAACAGCCAAAGATGTCGCACAAAAAGAACAAGTGACTATTTTTGAGCGCCCTGACGACCCTGCCAATGGTTTCAGTGCTGCATTAGAGCGTATGCGCATGTATGACCGTGTGTACGCTTTTGTGCTTGATGAGCAGCACAAAGTGTTGGGAATAGTTTCAGCAGAATCATTAATGGCTTGCATTAATAAACCTCGTAAGAAGTTGCGTGATGCACTACTCCCAGACAAAGCTGCCATTTCAGGTAATATGCCACTAAATGAGGTGCTAAAAAAAGTAGTTGAATATCCTTTCCCGCTGCCAGTTGTGGATGACAATGGTGAATATATTGGCGCAATTACTAAAACTGTTTTACTGCGCAAACTTTGTAAGGAGACAAAAGCATGAGCTATAAACTACCAATAGGCCAGTGGGTAGCGGCAGGTGTTGATTGGCTAGAACACAATGACCATGGCTTATTCGACAAAATTGGTAAGATTATTGATGCCTCCACTGGTGCGATAGAAAACGGCCTCATGTTGATACCATTTTGGCTGCTTGCGTTGATATTTGTTGGTATTGGTTTTTGGCGACTGGGTTGGAAATTCGCACTATTCTGCGCAGCCTCATTTTTGCTGATTGCCAATATGGGCTTTTCCAATCAAACTGTAGTCACACTTGCACTGATTTTCTCAGCCACTTTAATTAGCTTGGCACTAGGCATTCCGTTTGGTATTTGGGCAGGTCGCAACGACCGCGCAGAAGCAGTTATTCGCCCAATATTAGACTTTATGCAGACCATGCCCGCCTTTGTTTATTTGATTCCTGCCGCTATGTTTTTTGGGCTTGGCCGCGTACCAGGTGTGATTGCCACCGTGATTTTTGCGATGCCGCCAGTAGTGCGACTGACTTCATTGGGCATACGTCAAGTCAATAAAGAACAGGTAGAGGCTGGAATTGCCTTTGGTTGCACGCCGACACAACTACTATTTAAAGTGCAAATCCCCAGCGCAATGGCCAACTTATTTGCAGGTATCAATCAAACCATTATGATGGCGCTATCAATGGTGATTATCGCCTCCATGGTCGGTGCGGGCGGCTTGGGTAACGATGTGCTGTCAAGTATTTCGCGCTTAGATATTGGTTTGGGCTTTGAAAGTGGTTTGGGTGTGGTATTGCTTGCAATTATGTTAGACCGCATTACCGAAAGTTTTGGGGTGAAACGAGTAGCTAAATAACGAGCTGAAAATTTATAAATGGTCGGGACAGCAAGATTCGAACTTGCGACCCCATGCCCCCCAGGCATGTACGCTACCAGGCTGCGCTATGCCCCGAACCGCGTTGCTATTGCTTGCAACGATTGAGCATTATAAATGAAAAGCGCCAAGTGATGACTTGGCGCTTTAAAATATATATTACTAAATTAAGTGCTGGCGCCTAAGTGCGTAATAACTGAATGACTTCGCGCATTTCTTGTTTGAATGTAAAAAAATCAAAATCATTGACCAGCTGTGATGGTATAGCTGAAACTTGAGCGCTCGGTTGCATTGAATTTTGTTGTGCACTTGTTGTTTCAATTTTATCTTCTGAGCTCGTTTTTTGTTCTGCACCATCTAAGCGATTGCGCGCACCACTAATCGTAAAACCTTGCTCGTAAAGTAGCTCGCGAATTTTACGAATTAACAATACTTCATGATGTTGATAGTAACGACGATTTCCACGACGCTTTACTGGTTTAAGCTGGGTAAACTCTTGCTCCCAATAGCGCAGTACATGCGGCTTCACACCACATAATTCACTTACCTCGCCAATGGTAAAGTACCGTTTGGCGGGTATTGGTGGTAGCTGAATTTTCGCAGAGGGATCTAGCATGATTTTTATTTAATAAGTCTTACGCGTAGTGTTCTTCTACTTTACTTTTTAATTTCTGGCTGGCGTGAAAAGTAACTACACGCCTTGCAGTAATCGGTATTTCTTCGCCAGTTTTTGGATTGCGCCCAGGGCGCTCAGATTTTTTACGCAATTCAAAATTGCCAAAACCAGATAATTTTACGCTATCGCCTGTTTCTAAAGCGCTGCGCACTTCTTCAAAAAACGCTTCTACCATATCTTTCGCTTCTCGTTTATTTAAGCCCACTTGCTCAAATAATAAATCGGCCAAATCAGCCTTTGTTAGTGTCATGCAAATCCCCTGAGCTTTAATACTTATTCTAAATTAACTTAATTGCGTCACTTAATTTCGTAGCGTAGCGCCGAATTGTTTTTCTAGCAATTTGAGCAGTTCGGCCATTGCTCCTTCCGCTTCAATATCCAACAAAGTTTTATGAGTATCTTGCATAAGTACAAGAAATGCAAGGCTTTTTTTATTTTCTGCAATACCTTTTCCCTGATAGATATCAAAGAGTTGTATTTGTTGCACTAGAGGAATCCTAGCAGAATTTACCGCATCGACAATAGCCTGAACGGGTAAATCAGCATCTACAACAATGGCAATATCGCGACGTAAAGGCAAAAATTTAGGCACTTCTTGATATTTGGTTACTTTGCTTTGCATCAAAGGCGCGAGCGCCAGCTCAAACAATATGGTGTTTTTGGTCAAAGCAAATTTCTGCTGCCATTTTGGGTGCAATTTACCTAACCAACCGATGGGTTTGTTGTGCAAATAAATGCGTGTAGACTGGCCAGGGTGCAAGGCCGAATGAGTTTCCAAACGATATTCTGCTTGATTTTTCGTCAATGCATCGACCGTCGTTTTTACATCGTAAAAATCTACATCTCGCGCGCTTTCGCCCCACTGTTCTGGCTGAAAAGCACCATAGCATAAACCTGAAATTTGCATATCTTCACGATAGTTTTTCTTATCGGAAAAATAACTGGCGCCAATTTCAAACAGCATGGCGCGCTCTTGCTTACGATTCAAGTTGTAGGTGAGCGAATCTAACAAACCACCCCATAAACCGCTACGCATCACACTTAGGTTGCTAGCGATGGGGTTTTTTAGCGCAATCGGCGCTGCATTACCCATCAAATCGCGTTCCCAACTTTCGTCCACAAAACTGTAAGTCACCACTTCCTGATAACCAAAATCCTTCAAAACACCTGCCATGGAAGCCTTATTCCATGCGGCTTCTGGAGCATCTAAAATTGATAAATTCGCAATAGGTTTAATCGCAGGAATCTTATCATAGCCATGCAAACGCGCGATTTCTTCGATTAAATCTTCCTCTCGCGCAATGTCAAAGCGGTAACTTGGTGCCTTGACGGAAAATGTACCGTCTTTTGCGCTATATTCAAAGCCGAGCTGTGAAAGTAGTTTACTGACTTCTTGCAGAGAAATAATAATGCCTAATACAGAAAGCAAGCGCGCATAACGCAAATTAACCGTGTTACGCGCTGGGAGTATCGTGACTGCTTGAGTAATGTTGCCAGCTCTACCACCACATATTTCTAAAATCAGCACTGTGGCACGTTCTAGCGCAATCTGAGTATTGCCAAAATCCACGCCACGCTCAAAGCGGTAGGAGGAATCCGTGCTTAAGCCCAATCGACGCGCCTTTCCAGCAATCGCATCAGGCGTAAAGAACGCGCTTTCTAAGAAAATATCTGTTGTGCTCTCACTGACAGAGGTTGGCTCACCGCCCATAATGCCCGCCAAAGCAACTGCGCCCTTACCATCAGCAATGACCAAATCATCATTTGCTAATTTAACTTCCGCATCATTCAGCAACTTCAATGGTTCGCCTGCTTTGGCAAAACGCACCTCAATGTGGTGGTCGCCCAATTTAGCTAAATCAAACGCGTGCATGGGCTGGCCAAGCTCCAGTAGCACATAATTGGTAATATCGACAATCGCGCTAATGCTACGCACACCGCTACGTTCTAGATTCCGAACCATCCAATCGGGCGTTTTTGCTTGCGCATTTACCTGTTCAATCACGCGACCAAAATAGGCGGGGCACTCTTGCGGCGCGTTCACCAACACCGCCATGGTGCGCTGCGATTCTATTTTGGCAGGGG
>JANNFN010000123.1:0-10997 GCA_031379885.1 Methylotenera sp. | reverse complement strand
ATTACTGACTTTGCAAGAAATAATAATCTGATTAGGCTGCAAGCCAATATCCACAGCTTGTTGTGCACTTTCTAATGCGGATTGAATAAGCGCCTCACGCATCAATTCATCGGCTGATAACGGATTAGTTAACTTTCCGTTATCATCCATCATCTGCGCCATTTTGGCTTGGTCTAAGCTGCCCCAATTGACGCCGATGCGCACACTTTTTTTATATTTTATTGCCGCTTCAATCATGTAAGCAAATTGCTCGTCACGTTTGCTGCCTTTGCCCACGTTACCTGGGTTAATGCGATATTTAGCCAGCGCCTGCGCGCAATCTGGATAAGCTGCGAGCAATTTGTGACCATTGTAGTGAAAATCGCCCACTAGCGGCACATTACAACCGAGTGCGTCTAAACCAGCACGAATATTGGCAACCTGTGCGGCAGCCTCGGGTGAATTGACGGTAATGCGCACCACTTCTGAACCTGCTTGCCACAGCTCAAACACTTGTTGAATCGTGGATTCGGCATCTGCGGTATCAGTGTTGGTCATGCTCTGCACGACGACGCTAGATTGCTGTGTGCCAACTAAACCACCGCCTACAGGCACATGGTCTATCATGACTTGTAAAGAATTACGCCGTATCATTTAATCTAATTTGATATGTGCTACGTTGTTGCGTGAGTGCGGTGCCAAATCTATAGATTTGCCATTCAGGCTCATACTAGTTGCGCCTGCATTGCCCACCGTTACATTCACGGGTGGCTTTACATCAATACTTTCACGACTTCCAGCAAATATTATTTTGCTGAATATTTCACGCCCATTTGCGTCAACCACATTTATCCATGTTTCTTGATTTGCGCTAAACTCGACTTTAGCCATGGCATTTGGGGTTGGCGCTACAGGTGGTTCTGCTGGCAGAGTAACTGCAGCTGGTAGGGTTGCAGATGGGGCTACCGCAGGCGGAACTGCGGTGGATGCCACAGTTACAGTCGCAGGCGTAGGTTGAGCGTTAGCAATACTGGCGGCGGCTGTCGCATCAGAAACTGGTGGAGGAGCCGCATTTGCATCAGCGGGTGGCAAAGCTAATTCAGTGCTTGCTTGCAGATCAACAGCTCGCTCAGCCGCTGGCAAAGCCGCTTCTGGCAAAGGCTCTGCGCGCTCCACACTCGCACTAGGTGCAGTTGGGCTAGGTTTTTCAACATAGTTTTGATAAAACAACCAAGTGCCCAAACCCACCAGCACTAATAATCCTAGCAATAAGTTACGCCCTGTATTGGGTTTTTTATAACTAGTCATTTTCATATTTGCACTTGGTTTAACGGCAAGTTCATGCAGTTCAGCGTTGGGCACAATCACATTGTAAGCGTCCAATAAGGGTTCAGCATTAATTTTGAGCTGCTTGGCATAATTACGAATGAAGCCTCGCACAATGGTAGGCTCTGGTAGCAGTGCAAAATTATCCGCTTCAATTGCTTCAATTTGTTTAGCGCTCAACCTTAATCGACTGGCGATTTCTTGTATCGTCAAACCTTGGTTTTCGCGCGACAAACGCAATGCTCCTCCACAACGGGAGCGAGAGTGGGTGCCATACTCAGATGGTTCTGCATCCTCACTCAAAAGTGCATTGCTGTGTGTTAGCTCTACATCAGAGACAGGATTTTGAATGGTATCTTTAGTTTTGCGAGCCATGATGTCACCTTATTTAAAAGCACTTTCTTGTGCTTAATCGATTTCTCACTATTTTTGACCTCTCAACAATAATCTCGTTTGCTCAGAGCTTGGGTATTGTTGTCGCAACTGTAAAGCATAACTAGCCTCGCTATTTTTATCGCCCAAAGCGCGCGCGATTTTTATGCCAAGCCATAATGTTTCTGGGTTTGGTGAAGAAATCAAAGCATTTTGTAAGGTTTTCTGGGCAATGGTTGCATCACCGCGCTTAAACTGTATTTCAGCTAACTGGGTAGCTGCTGAATGCGTAAGTGGCTCAATCTCTAGCGCCTTGTTAAGATAAACTTCTGCCATTTTAAGGTCATTTTTACGCGCAGAACAAGTGCCTGCATTAGCATAGGCTAAGTTTGGTGTTGAATACAACGGATTTTTGACCGCCTCTAAGAACTGCACAATTGATTCATCGTAACGTTTTTTGCCACATAAAAAACTACCATAATTATTGTGCGACTCTGAACTTTTTGGATCAGTTTGAATGGCTTTTTTAAAGCTTGCATCAGCCTGAACATCTTCGCCCAGCGCGGCATACACCAAGCCCAAGCCGTTGTAAGCCTGCCCAAAACTAGGATCTATTGCAATCGCATGGTTAAATTCATCCAATGCAATTTCCAACTTATTTTGCTGATAATAGGCTGCCCCTAAATCAGTATGCGACCGTGCACGTGCAGTTAGTTTAGTTTCTCCATAACCATCTGCGCCGCCTTGTGGTGGTGTGGCACATGCGCTCACTAAGGTGGCAAATAAAACAAATAAACCGATGTTTATAAACTTTAAATTCATGCAACTGCCTCAATTGAAATAGTCTTCATACTGCGATTGGTTTTGTCCAACACTTTACCTGCTAATTGTCCACATGCTGCGTCAATATCATCACCGCGTGTTTTACGCACAGTCACCACATAACCTGCTTGCATTAAAATATCACGAAACACGCGAATATGGCTAGGTTTAGATGTTTCATAACCACTATTAGGGAAAGGATTAAACGGAATTAAATTAAGCTTACACGGCACACTTTTAATCACTTGTAGTAACTCATGCGCATGCTCGACCGTATCATTGACACCATCTAACATCACATATTCAAACGTGACAAAATCGCGTGGTGCTTTTTCTAAATAGCGGTTACAGGCCGCCATCAGCTCTTTTAATGGGTATTTTTTATTTATTGGCACCAGCACATCTCGCAACGCGTCGTTAGGCGCGTGAAGTGACACGGCCAAAGCAACCGCACAGTCTTCTTTTAACCTATCCATCGCTGGCACAATGCCGCTGGTCGATAATGTCACGCGACGGCGACTTAAACCATACGCACTATCATCCAACATAATTTGCATTGCAGTCACAACGTTATCGTAATTGGTGAGCGGCTCGCCCATGCCCATCATGACTACGTTGCTAATAATACGGTCGTTGGCAGATAGCAAATCATAACCTGATTCACTTCTTAACGATTTATTGGCAATTGCCAATTGACCGATAATTTCTGAAACACTTAAATTGCGGTTGAACCCTTGCGCCCCAGTGCTACAAAATGTGCAAGCCAGCGCGCAACCGACTTGGCTAGAAATACACAAAGTACCTCTATCATCTTCTGGAATAAACACTGTTTCAATGCTGTTGGCCACGCCATTTTTATCGTCCGTGCCAATAAGCCACTTGCGCGTGCCATCGTTAGAGACTTGCTCTAACTGCACATTTGGCAGTGTAATTCCTGTATCAACTGCCAATTTCTCACGCAAACTTTTCGCAATATCGGTCATTTGCGCAAAATCGTGCACGCCAAAATGATGCATCCAGCGCATCAATTGCTTGGCACGAAAAGGCTTCTCTCCGATACTTACAAAGTAATCGGCGAGTTGTGGTTGATTGTAATTAAGCAGGTTAATCAATGTTGCTTTTACCCTCTAAAATCATTTCAGTTTCTAAGCTAGGCAAGGCGCTGATAAGAAAATTAGGCCGACACATATGGGTTTATATGTGAGGTTGAATTTTTTTGCTTGCAACACCGCATCGCGACGACACAGGAATGATTACCCGAAGAAATATTTAATTTCGATTAATGCATTTTCAGCTGAATCAGAGCCATGCACTGCATTCGCATCAATACTCGCCGCAAAATCTGCGCGAATCGTGCCAGGAGCCGCGTCTTTTGGGTTTGTGGCACCCATTAAGTCGCGGTTTTTTAATACTGCGCCTTCGCCTTCTAGGGCTTGAATCATCACTGGGCCAGAAATCATAAATTTAACTAAATCGTTAAAAAATGGACGCGCTGCGTGCACTGCGTAAAAGCCTTCAGCTTCTGCTTTGGTTAAGTGCGTCATTTTTGCTGCCACTATTTTCAAACCTGCGTTTTCAAAGCGCGTGTAAATTTGACCAATTACGTTTTTTGCTACTGCATCTGGTTTAATAATGCTAAGGGTGCGTTCTACTGCCATGTGTAACTCCAAAAAATTTATAAATACAAAAAATTAATAATTAAATTAACTACTTAGAAAGATTGAAATTCTATCATTTTTAGTGATTTTTATAAACCACCAATTTACAAAATAAACAGGTGATAATTTCTCTAAACCCAGAATTAAAGCTAATTTATGCGACTAACAGAGTAAATCAATAAACTACTTGCTAGTTACTATATCCCTGTTAAAGCAAACAAATTTGCATGATTAACTCAACTCTATGGCAGAATAATATCAGTATGAACTATTCAAACACATTGCAAGCAATAAACGCCACCTGCCCCGCTTGTGGCTTGCTTTGCGACGATGTATTGCTTGAAAACAAAAACAATCAAATCCTCATTAGCAGCAACAGTGGCGCAAGAAACTGTGTAAGGAGCGTCGCGTTTTTTGAGCAAAAGTTTTCTGAAGCCACGCCGCTTATAGCTGGCAAGCGAGCGACTTTAACGCAAGCCATTGCAAAAGTGGCTGAGATTCTAAAGCTAACCAAACAACCCTTATTTAGCGGCTTAAGTACCGATGTCACTGGTTTTAGAGCGGTGTTTGATTTAGCGCAAAAAACTAATGGTCACCTGACTCATATTAACGCCAAAAGCTTACAACGCAATTTAAGCGTGTTGCAAAGCACTGGCTGGCAAACCACCACAATGACCGAAGTTAAAAATCGTGCAGATGTGATTGTGTGCATTGGCACTGATGTGGTTTCGCACAATCCACGCTTTTTTGAGCGCGTAGTATGGCCAAAAGATGCTATGTTTGTAGACAGTCAAACGCGCGAAGTAATTTATATTGGTGAAAATTTAGATACAAAAGCAGGTATTTCTCCAAAAGGAAATACTCAATCAAAGCATCCGTCCCTATTGGCCTGCAGGGCAGATGCTTTAGCAGAGGTCACAGGCGCACTGCGCGCTTTGGTGCTTGGTAAATCGCTTAATACACCCAATATTGCTGGCATTAGCTTGAGCGATTTAACGGCGCTAGCTGATAAGCTGAAACAAGCAAAATATGCTGTGTTGATTTGGATTGCAAAAGATTTAGATTTCCCCTACGCCGAGCTGACTATACAAAATATCACCCAGACCGTCGCTACGCTTAATGAGAAGACGCGCGCAGGCGGTTTGGCGCTAGGTGGTAGCGATGGCGACACGACCGCTAATTACGCCAATACTTGGCTAAGCGGTTTGGCTTTAAATGATAAAGCTGCCGCACACGATGCTGTGATATGGGTGAATAGCTTTAGTCCAAACAAACATGCGCCCGAAACTAACTTACCTTTTATTGTGCTGGGTAACAGCAATATTGAATTTGCAAACACACGGACGCCTGATGTCTTCATCCCCATCGCAACACCTGGCTTAGATTGTAGCGGCACACTGTTTAGGGTAGATTCATCCGTCGTATTGCCACTTAAAAAAGTACGCGAGAATAGCTTGCCGACCTTGGCGCAAGTCATTAGCCAAATTGAGGCAGCACTTTAATGATAACTTTACTCAAAAACGGCAAAATTTACGACCCCGCACAGGGCAAAGATGGCGTGGTACAAGATATTTATATTCGCGATGGACGCATTATCGCAAAACCATCAAGTAACGAAAAAATCAATCAAACCTATGATTTAACTGGAAAAGTTGTCATGGCTGGGGCAATCGATATGCACAGCCATATTGGCGGTGGTAAAGTGAATATCGCGCGCATGATGCTGCCCGAATTTCAGACAAAAGAGCAGCAAGAGACAAAAAAATATAGCGAACCAGAAGCACATATTTGCACGCCAAATTGCAGCCACAATGCCACGCCAAGCACGACTGACGCAGGCTTTAGATACATAGAGATGGGCTACACCGTTGCGTTTGAACCTGCCATTTTGCCAATTAATGCCCGCCAGGCGCATTTGGAAATGGGCGACACACCCATGATTGATAAGGGCGGTTACGCCATGCTGGGCAACGACGATTATTTTTTGCGGCTTTTAGCGGGAAAAGCAGACCAAAAGCGCATTAACGACTACGTGGCATGGACACTTGCCGCCACGCAAGCCATCGGCATTAAAGTGGTGAATCCGGGCGGCATTAACGCGTTTAAATTTAATCAGCGTAAGCTCGATTTAGACGAAAATAATGTGCATTACCAAGTTACGCCGCGCGATATTTTAAAATCACTGAGTACCGCGGTTCAGCAGCTGGGCATTGCCAAACCACTCCATGTGCATTGCAATAATTTGGGCGCGGCAGGTAACTTTCAAACTACTTTAGATACCATGCGTGCAAGTGAAGGCGTGCCGATGCACTTGACGCATATTCAGTTTCATAGTTACGGCACAGAAGGTGATAAGAAGTTTTCTTCCGCCGCAGCGCAAATTTCTGAAGCCTTAAACAAACACAAACACATCACTGCTGATGTCGGACAGATTTTATTTGGCCAAACCGTGACCGCTTCTGGCGATAATATGGTGCAATTTTTAAATGCCAAACATGCCAATCCGAAAAAATCGGTGATTATGGATATTGAGTGCGACGCGGGCTGTGGCGTGGTGCCGTTTAAATATAAAGACAAAAATTATGTCAATGCCTTGCAATGGGCGATTGGGCTTGAGTTATTTTTGAGCGTAGAAGACCCATGGCGCATCTTTTTAACGACTGATCATCCAAACGGCGCGCCGTTTACCAGTTACCCACATTTAATCCGCTTGCTAATGGATAAAAGCTTTAGAAATGATGCGTTTGCAAAGTTGAATCTAGATGCACAAGCCATGAGCAATTTAACATCGCTCGACCGCGAATATAGCTTGTATGAAATCGCCATTATGACGCGTGCAGGCGCAGCCAAACTCATCGGCCTGAATGATCGCGGCCATTTGGGCGTGGGCGCTGGGGCAGATATTACAGTGTATACCGAACAAGCCGACCGCGAGGCAATGTTTGCCAAGCCTAACTATGTATTTAAAGATGGTGAACTCGTCGTAAAAGACGGCAAAGTCGTTAAAGTGGTATGGGGTGCAACACACACTGCAAAACCTGCATTTGATATTGGGGTTGAAAAAGACCTTAAAGCGTATTTTGATAAATACCATACAATTCAAATGGATAACTTTAAAATCGCGAATGATGAATTAGTTGAAGATGGGCGTGGTAGCATTATTGTGCACACGAACAAACAAAACTAAAGGATTTAATCATGAGCATCTATTACAGCAAGCAACATCGCGCATTACAAGCCCAATTCGGTACCACCAAAATGGCAGACCGTATTGAGCAATTGGCAAGCCATAGCGAATTTAATGACGACGCCAAAGGTTTTATTGAGCATTCAGAAATGTTCTTTTTAACCACCATTAATGACAAAGGTCAGCCGACGGTTTCATACAAAGGTGGCGATATGGGCTTTGTTAAAGTGATTAATAGCAATACCTTGATATTTCCAAGTTACGATGGCAACGGTATGTTTTTAAGCATGGGCAATATCAACGGCAACCCACAAATTGGCATGTTATTTATCTCTTTCCAAACACCACATCGCATTCGTGTACAAGGCACAGCAACCATCTCACAAGACGCAGCCTTGCTAGAGCATTATAAAGAAGCCGAGTTTGTGGTGACTGTAACACTTTCTGAGCTATGGCAAAACTGCCCACGCTATATTCCTAAAATGGAAAAAATTAGAGATTCAAGGTATGTTCCACGCGCCGATTGCGAAACGCCGCTAGCTGAATGGAAGCGTGTAGATTTATTACAAGACGTATTACCAGCAGCCGATTTAGCCAAAGCGCAAGCAAAAGGTACCATTGAAATTGGTGAGTGGATTGCAAAAATACAATCTGGAGCGCCAGATGCTTAAGAGCAAAATTAATGCAAATTAACGGGATACAGATTGATGACACCTACGCCGAAGCATTTAATATGCGCGGTACACGGGTGATTATTACCGCGCAAAACCTTAAATGGGCTTACCATGCGGCCAACGCCATGACTGGCTTTGCAACCAGCGTGATTGGTTGTGGCGTTGAGGCTGGTATTGAGTGCGAATTATCGGCGGATGAAACCCCAGACGGCAGACCAGGTGTGGCTATTTTAATGTTTGCCATGGGTAGCAAAGTGCTGATGCAACAACTCGAAACACGCATGGGGCAGTGCATTCTCACCTGCCCGACTGCTGCCGCGTTCTCTGGTATAGATTCTGAAGACATGATTAGTCTAGGCAAGCATTTGCGCTATTTTGGCGATGGTTTTCAAACTTCAAAGCTAATTCCTGATTCTAGTGGAATAGCCAAGAGATACTGGCGCATCCCTGTGATGGATGGTGAATTTTTAACCCAAGAAACCACTGGCATGGTGCGCGCGATTGGCGGCGGCAATTTTTTAATACTCGCCACCAGCCAAGCTTTAGCTTTAAACGCGGCAGAAACCGCGATTGAAGCCATGAAAAAAGTACCCAATGTCATCATGCCATTCCCTGGTGGTGTAGTGCGCAGCGGCTCAAAAGTGGGCAGCAAATATAAAACCATGTTTGCTTCGACCAATGATGCATTCTGCCCCACTTTAAAAGGTCTCACCAAAACCGAGCTTTCACCCGAAATTGAGAGCGTGATGGAAATTGTGATTGATGGCTTAACTTTTGAGGATATTGCCTTATCAATGAAAGTGGGCATTGAAGCCATTTGCGCACTGGGCGAAAAAAGTGGCGTTAAACGTATTTCTGCAGGTAATTATGGCGGCAAATTAGGCCCACATTTGTTTAAATTGCACGAGATTTTAGGTGGCACTACAGGTAAAAACACAGCATGAGCGCGCTTACATTTACATTAAAATCAGGCTTAAGTCATTCTGTGGATTGTCGCGCATTAACGCCCAATTTATTGGCTGGTTTATCCATTGCACAAATCAATGAAATTAAACTAGGCACATACAAAGTAGCTGATTTATTTACCATTTCTGGTAGTGATGCCGACAATATTGTATTCAAAAACAGCACTTCAGAACTAGCCTATATTGGCTTTAAAATGTCACGCGGCAGCATCACCGTTACAGGTGACGCAGGAGACTTTTTAGGCGCTCACTTGCAAAAAGGCACTATTATCTGCCAAGGCAATGCAGGCGACCGTGTGGGCGACCAAATGCGTCGCGGCTTAATTTTGGTAGATGGCAACGCGGGCGATTACGTGGCAAGCCGCATGATAGCGGGCACCATTGGCGTTTATGGCAAAGTGGGCAGTTACATTGGCTTTAACATGAAACGCGGCACCTTACTCCTCACACAAAAACCTAAGCTACACGCAACCATTCAAGATTGTGGCACACATACCCTGCCATTTTTAGCTTTACTGTTTGCTTCGTTTAAACCACTTGCTTCAGCGTTTAATAAAGTGCAAAGTCAACGCGTGCAGCGCTTTGGTGGCGATTTAGCCTGTGGCGGTAACGGCGAAATTTTATTATTATTGACTTAAGTCAACCCTCGAAAAACGGTCTCTGTTAAAATAGCACTTTTGCATTAATTAGTTTGCTATGTCTGAACACACACACCAATACCTCACTGCTGCTTTATACAAGTTTGTAGAACTGCCTAATTACACTGCCCTGCAAACCAATATCCATAAGGCCTGCATGACACATCATATTAAAGGCACGATTCTACTTGCGCGTGAAGGCATTAATGGCACCATTGCAGGCAAGCCAGATGACATTCAGGCCGTGTTGCACTATTTGCGCACAGATCCCGCTTTTGAAGGTAAATTTGCCGATTTAGAGCATAAAGAATCGTACGCCGATGAACATCCGTTTTACCGCATGAAGGTGAAACTTAAAAAAGAAATCGTCACCATGGGCGTGCCCAGCGTTAATCCTAACAACACCGTTGGCACTTATGTGAAGCCAGAAGACTGGAACGCGCTGATTAGCGATCCAGACGTAATTTTGCTGGATACGCGAAATGATTACGAAGTGCATATTGGCACTTTTAAAGGTGCGATTGACCCCAAAACCACCACGTTTAGAGAGTTTCCAGAATACGTCGCACAAAACTTGGACAAAACCAAACACAAAAAAGTCGCCATGTTTTGCACGGGCGGTATTCGCTGCGAAAAAGCATCGAGCTATATGCTAGAACAAGGCTTTGACGAGGTGTATCACTTGCAAGGTGGCATTTTAAAATACCTAGAAACCGTTCCAGAAGCACAAAGCCTATGGGAAGGCGAGTGTTTTGTATTTGACCAACGTGTGGCGGTGAAACACGGACTTGAAGTGGGCGAATACGACCAATGTTACGCATGCCGTATGCCGCTATCGCCAGAAGAACTGCAATCACCCAATTACACCGCGGGTATTAGCTGCCCACATTGCTATAGCTCGCTTACCGAAGAAAAAAAGAAAAGCCTCACCGAACGCCAAAAACAAGTGATTTTGGCAAAAAAGCGTGGTGAACAACACATAGGTGAAAAACAAAAGTTGTAAATAAAAAGCCACCTTTGAGGTGGCTTTTTATTGTTTGGTGGAGATGGGGGGAATCGGCAATCTTTGCCAGCCATTGCGCTTGCATGCGCAATGTCATTCGCAGGCTCGTTGCATGCAACTCGAAACCCCTGCTCATCCCCCGTCCCGCGGGTTCAATACCTAATCTACAAACAAAAACACCACCGCATGGGTGGTATTTGTTGTTTGGTGGAGATGGGGGGAATCGAACCCCCGTCCGCAAATCCTCCACAGACAGTTCTACATACTTAGCCTTGTTGTTTAATTTAATCTGCACCACACCAACAGACAAGCGCTGTACAGACGAGTTACCTTAAGGTTAATTCTACGCTAAGTAACCCAACGTAAAACGTAT
>JANNFN010000092.1:0-17696 GCA_031379885.1 Methylotenera sp. | reverse complement strand
TAAATATAACTCGGGTGCAATACGCATAAACATTTGCATATCGAGTGCGTTGTGGTGCGTCATAAACGGTTTAGCAGAAGCGCCTCCTGGAATCGGATGCAACATCGGTGTTTCGACTTCTAAAAACTCATTTTCAATCATAAAGTTGCGAATCGCCGCAACCACTTTGCTGCGCGCCATAAAGGTCGCGCGCGTTTCTTCATTCACAATCAAATCGACATAACGCTGACGATATTTCACCTCTTGATCCGTCAAACCGTGGAATTTTTCTGGCAATGGACGCAGTGATTTTGTCAGTAAACGCAGCTCAGTGACTTTCACTGATAACTCGCCGGTTTTAGTTTTAAACAAATAGCCAGTCGCGCCTAAAATATCGCCCAAATCCCAATGTTTAAAAGCCTCGTAGGTCGCTTCGTCAATATTGCTGCTGCCAATAAATAATTGAATGCGCCCGCTTTTATCTTGCAGCGTGGCAAAGCTCGCCTTGCCCATCACGCGCTTTAGCATCATGCGGCCAGCCACTTTTACATGCACAGGTTTTGCTTCAAATGCCTCATTTTCAGTGCTGCTGTGAGCCACATGGATATTGGCAGCCAGAGCATCTGGTTTAAAGTCATTGGGGAACGCAATTCCTTGTGTGCGTATTGCCTTAAGTTTCTCGCGACGTTCTGCAATCACGTGATTCTCATCTACTGGTAAATTATCTACTTGCTCGCTCACTCTTAAACTCCCTGCTTCAAACTCACTTGTATAAATGGGTCAAGGTCACCATCTAGCACGCCTTGGGTATTGCCGATTTCCACATTGGTGCGTAAATCTTTAATGCGGCCTTGGTCTAACACATAGCTGCGAATTTGATGTCCCCAGCCGATGTCCGTCTTGGCATCTTCTAAAGCTTGTTTATCCGCATTGCGCTTATTCAACTCTAAATTATACAACGCGCCTTTAAGCATATTCATGGCTTCTTCGCGGTTGCGGTGCTGGCTTCTATCATTTTGGCATTGCACCACAGTATTCGTCGGCAAGTGCGTAATGCGCACCGCAGAATCGGTTTTATTAATATGCTGGCCGCCTGCACCACTGGCACGATAAGTATCCACGCGCAAATCAGCAGGATTAATGTCGATTTGAATCGAATCATCCACTTCGGGGAAAATCTGCACGCTGGCGAACGAAGTATGGCGCTTGGCGTTGCTATCAAACGGGGATTTTCGCACCAATCTATGAACGCCATTCTCAGTACGTAAAGTACCGTAGGCATAATCACCAGAAACCTTAATCGACGCGCCTTTAATTCCTGCCACATCACCATCAGATAATTCCAACACTTCTACTTTAAAGCCTTTACGCTCGGCGTAGCGCAGGTACATTCTCAACAGCATATTGCACCAGTCTTGCGCTTCGGTACCACCGCTGCCCGATTGAAACTCGATAAAGCAATTTGCACCATCCAGCTCGCCCGAAAACATGCGCTTAAACTCCATGTCTTCGATTTGTTTTTCTAGCGCCAGCGTATCGGCATCCACACTTAAGAGCGTGTCGTCGTCATTCTCTTCGCGCGCCATTTCAAACAGCTCTTTGGCATCTTTTAAATTGGTTTCTAGGCTTTGCAGATTATGGACAATGAGCTCTAGGCTGCGTTTTTCTTTGCCGAGTTTTTGCGCTTTTTCCGAGTCATTCCAAATGTTCGGATCTTCCATCAATCCATTTACTTCTTCTAGTTTTTGCGCCTTATTTTCGAAGTCAAAGATACCCCCGAAGGGCGTGATTGCGCTCGCTTAAATCGCTTAAACGGTTGGCAATAAGATTGAGTTGTTCGGCTTCCATGGCTACTACTACTTAATTTCAAAAGCGAGATTATACAGCAATCATCACCACTTTTAGGTAAGCGCACCGATGCTATTTAGCTCGTTTTGAAAAGCCGCTTTGTCGGCTTGCAAGGCGCTAATAGGTAGCGCCAAAAATGCCTCAATGCGCTTGCGCAAAACTTGGTAGGCTTGCTCAAAACTTGCGTTGATTTCTGCGTCAGTTCCAGTGGCTTTGGCGGGGTCTTCCACGCCCCAGTGCGCGCGTATCACTTTGCCCCCTTGGCTATCTTTATTAAGGTATGCCGGACAAGTCTCACCCGCCGCGTTGCCACACACAGTAATCACCACATCAGGCACGCTGGGCAAATTATCCCAAGATTTACTAAAATAGTCATCGATAGGAATGCCTTTGCTTTTTAAAAGCGCAATTGAGCGCGGGTGCACCTCGCCAGTTGGTTTGCTGCCGGCGCTCATAGCGTGCGTACCTTTGGGTGCTAAATGATTAAAGGTGGCTTCCGCTAAAATGGAACGGCAAGAATTGCCCGTACATAAAAATAGAATGTTCACGATTTTAACCTTACTCTAATTAAGTTCGTACCAAGTTTTGCTGCGATTCACAATCGCCACTATCGATAACATTACAGGCACTTCGATTAGCACACCAACAACCGTTGCCAATGCTGCGCCTGAGTTAAATCCAAACAAGGCAATCGCAGTAGCCACGGCAAGCTCAAAAAAGTTAGATGCGCCAATTAATGCAGATGGGCCTGCTACACAGTGCGCTACTTTAAATTTTTTATTCAGCCAATACGCAAGCAACGAATTGAAATAAACTTGAATCAAAATAGGTACCGCTAGTAAAGCAATGATGAAGGGTTGACTTAAAATTTGCTCACCTTGAAAGGCAAACAGCAAAATCAGCGTGATTAACAAAGCGCTTAATGACAGCGGCTGCATTTTCTTGAGTGCTGAATTAAACGCATCCGTGTTGCCCTTGCGCAATAAATACTTTCTCAATAATTGACTGATAATCACGGGCACCACAATAAACAACACGACCGAAATAAACAGCGTGTTCCATGGCACCACAATGCTAGATAAGCCGAGCAATAATGCCACTATTGGCGCAAAAGCAAAAAGCATAATAACGTCGTTGATAGCGACTTGTGAAAGTGTAAATTTAGGTTCTCCGTTGCATAAGCTGCTCCAAACAAACACCATTGCGGTGCATGGCGCAGCAGCAAGTAAAATCAGCCCTGCAATATAACTATCTATTTGATTTGCCGGCAGCATATCTGCGAACAAATGACGAATGAATATCCATGCCAGCAAAGCCATTGAGAAAGGCTTAACCAGCCAGTTGATAAAAAGAGTTACGCCAATGCCTTTAGCATGTTTAAAAACCTCACCCATCGCTGTAAAGTCAATTTTTAACAACATTGGGATAATCATTAGCCAAATCAAAACAGCAACAACTAAATTAACTTCAGCTAGTTTGATAGAAGCAACAGCCTGAAACAAGGCGGGCGCCAATTTGCCTAGCGCTATGCCCGTTACAACACATGCCAATACCCACCAAGTGAGATTGCGCTCAAAACTGCTCATTTTGGGCTGAGTTTTTTCTTGCGTTTCAACAGCAGTTTGATTTGTTGTCATGTTCTGATTTCTCTTTACGGCTTAAAAACTTAACGCCTTGCGCAACGGGTGCGCAACAAGCGGATTCTGCAACATTACTTTCAGCAGCGTTGTTAAATGTAGGCGCACTTTCAAGTGTGCGATAGGTTTCCCATGCAATACCAGATGGGTCTTGCACCCAGTGCTTATCTGACTTTGCATAACAGCAGGTTGTGCCTTGTTGCGTCAACATCTCCATATCTGCGGTTTCTAATCTGGCTTTAATGTCTGCAAGCTCATCATCGTTTTCAACCTGAATGCCAATATGGTCTAGCCCTGCTTTTGCGCCACGCTGGCTAATGGCAAAGTTGACCAACGGGTCATCTAACATCCATTTGGCATAATCTGGTTTCTCTACAGTAGGAGAACTGCCAAATAAGGTGTTGTAGAAATGAATGCTTTTTGCTAAATCTTCAACGGCAACATGTAAGTGCATGCGTTTCATGATGTGGTCTCCTTTTCTGTAGTTTCGCAAGTGCTTACGGTGCAGCAAGTTTGATCGCCTGCACAACAATTCTCGGTTAAATAGGCTAATAAATTATTCATTGCCTCATAGTTTGCAGAGTAATAAATAAATCGACTCTCTTGACGTGCATCTATCAGCCCAGCATAACTTAGCTCTTTTAAGTGAAATGATAGGGTGCTATTTGGAATGCCCAAGCGCTCGCCAATAACACCTGCTGACATTCCGCTGGAGCCAGCTTGCACTAACGCTCTAAAAATATCCAATCGTGCTTCTTGCGCAATTGATGCAAGTATTGTGACTGCTGATTTATTATCCATTTATCTATATTTCCATAAATATAGAAATTAAGCAAGTGGAAGTTAATTATGGGACATATATTACGAATTTATTACAAAATTATGGCAATATTTCCTCGCAGAATTTACGATAGAAAGTTAAACTAGCAGTCACTTAACTGGTTTAACAAAAAATTAGAAATATTGGGAGAAAATATGGCAAGCGGGATCTTTAGTCGGTTAATGTCATCCATTACACCGCGCAGTGATAATTACTTTGAGTTATTCAACAATCTGGCTGAAAGTGCGGTTAAAGGCTCTAAAGTATTGGCGATGATGACGGCTGTCAATGAGGCCGAAAAATTTGAAGAACATTTCGCTGAAATAAGAAAAATTGAATCAACCGCAGATGAATACACCAAAGAAATTTTAATCTCGCTACACAAAACCTATATTACGCCGTTTGATAGACGCGAAATTCGTGAGCTGGCGATGGCTCTAGACGACATTATTGATTACATGGAGGCTATTCCACAAAGTGCAAAAATTTACGGTCACAGCAACTTTACGCCAGAAATGGTGGCGCTTGGCCAAATATTATTACGTGCATCAGAAAAAGTACGCGATGCAGTAGTAATGCTAAAAGACATGAAAAATGCAGAGCAAATATTACGCATTTGCGAAGAAATTAGTAGCATTGAAGGTGAAGCAGACCACGTTGTGCGCGCAGGTTTACGCCGATTATTTGCAGAAGAATCTGATGCGCGTACGCTCATACGATCAAAAGAACTTTACGATTTATTTGAAGAAGCAGTAGACAGTTGCGAAGATGTTGGCGATGTGATTCACGGCGTTGTGTTAGAGCGCATTTAAGGGCCTAAACATGGATCACGCAATTGTCATTATGGCTTTGCTGGTGGCGGTGGCCCTCATATTTGATTTTATGAATGGCTTTCACGATGCAGCAAACTCTATTGCACTGATGGTTTCTACGCGCTTACTCACGCCACAAGCAGCAGTGGTATGGGCAGCATTTTTTAATTTAATTGCCTTTGCGTTTTTTGGCTTGCATGTTGCTGATACCGTAGGTAAAGGCATTATTTCAAAAGAAATTATTGATAACGCAGTAATATTTGGCGCTTTAAGTGGTGCGATATCGTGGAATCTCATTACTTGGTGGTTTGGTATTCCATCCTCATCATCGCACGCATTAGTGGGCGGCTTAGTGGGCGCAGGCGTGGCCAAGGCAGGCACAAGTGCCATTGTGGCAGCAGGATTAATTAAAACTTCAGTTGCCATTATATTGTCACCACTTTTTGGCATGCTATTAGCATTAATACTCATGGTATTAGTCCTTTGGATAGTCGAAAAACGCTCGCCCTACCCCACAGAGCGCGTGTTTAATAAACTACAATTTATTTCATCATCTCTTTACAGTCTTGGTCACGGCGGCAACGATGCGCAAAAAACCATGGGTATTATCGCCGTATTGCTATATGCCAATGGCTATTTAGCGGGCGATTTTCATGTGCCATTTTGGGTAGTTATTTCCTGTCAAATCGCCATGGGATTAGGCACACTATTTGGCGGCTGGCGCATTGTACGCACCATGGGCATGGGCATTACACGCATTCGTCCATCAGGAGGCTTCTGCGCGCAAACCTCTGGCGCCATCGCCTTATTTATCGCAACTTCGCTCGGCATCCCAGTTTCTACCACACATACTATTACTGGTGCGATTATTGGCGTTGGGCTTTCAAGAAGAGTGTCAGCCGTACGCTGGGGTTTGGCTTCGCGCATTGTGTGGGCGTGGGTGCTCACCATTCCTTGCGCGGGGCTTATCGCTGCGATAAGTTATCATTTTGGTCAAACTTTTTTATAAATAGTTTATTAAAATAGTTTTAATTAAAGGACTTCAAATGAGGCCTTGTTTTATTCTTTAAAAAGTTCAAATTGTCACAATACTGTCACAAAAAATTCTTAGAATCTTCATTAACTGGTGTAGGCAACTTTAACAACAGATCGTTATCGTTACTGCGGGACAACCTGTTATTTATTATTATGGAGATTTCAATGCAAACTAAGTTTGTTAAATCATTACTTGCTATGGCAGTTATTGCTACTGGCCTTACTATCACAACTAGCGCATTTGCTACCGACATTACTGGTGCTGGCGCAACATTCCCATACCCAATTTATGCAAAATGGGCAGAATCTTACAATGTTAAGACTGGCGTAAAATTAAACTACCAATCTATCGGTTCTGGTGGCGGTATTAAACAAATCACTAACAAAACCGTTGATTTTGGTGCTTCTGACAAGCCTTTAAAACCTGAAGAGCTTGATAAAGCTGGCTTAATGCAGTTCCCAGCAGTAGTTGGCGGCGTGGTGCCTGTTGTGAACGTGCCTGGCGTTACTGATGGCGAAATGCGTCTAAGCGGTGAAGTACTTGCCAACATTTTCCTGAAAAAAATTACTAAATGGAATGACCCTGCAATCACCGCTTTAAACCCAAGCGTGAAATTACCAGACTCTGCAATTACTGTTGTACACCGTTCTGATGGTTCAGGCACTTCTTTCGTTTTTACCAACTATTTAAGCAAAATTAGCAAAGAATGGGCGACCAAAGTAGGCGCAGATACTTCAGTAGCATGGCCAGCTGGCGTAGGTGGTAAAGGTAATGAAGGTGTTGCTTCTTACGTACAACGCATTAAAGGTTCGATTGGTTATGTTGAGTATGCCTTTGCAAAACAAAATAACTTGCTAACTGCAACCTTGCAAAACCGTGAAGGTGAATTTGTTAAACCGAGCATTGAAAGCTTTCAATCAGCAGCTAAATATGCAGAATGGGACAAGGCGCCTGGTTTTTACGAGATTTTAACAAACGAACCAGGCAAAGCTTCATGGCCAATCACAGGTGCTAGCTTCATCTTGATGCACAAAGTTCAAGATAATCCAGCAAACGCTGCAGAAGTACTCAAATTCTTTGACTGGAGCTACGCAAATGGTAGCTTAATGGCTAAAGCGTTAGATTATGTACCTATGCCAGATAGCGTTGTTAAACTTATTCAGACCAGCTGGAAAAATAACCTGAAAAGCAAAGATGGTACTGCGGTTTGGACTAAATAAATTTATCCAATAAAACTGCATGTCATCTTATAATAACGATATCAGTATCAGCAATGCGGGGGGAGAGGTAACTCTCCCCCCGCATTCATCATTAGCAGAAAAAACAACTAGAGAATTAAAGAAAATGTCACCTAGTGCACCAAATAAAAATGTAGGGGCAACACTCGATAAGCTGTTTCACCACACTACGATGTTTTTTGCATTTTTAGTGTTCATTTTACTCTTTGGCATTATCCTCACACTATTCATTGGTAGCCTGCCTGCATTAAAGGCTTTTGGCCCCTCTTTTTTTACAAGTGATGCTTGGAATCCTGTCACGGTTCAATTTGGTGGCTTAGTCCCCATTTATGGCACTTTTATTACTGCGCTTATTGCGATGATCATTGGCGTGCCTGTAAGCTTTGGAATTGCAATTTTCATTACAGAACTATCTCCCGTCTGGCTTAAGCGCCCAATAGGCGTTGCGATTGAGCTGCTTGCGGGCATTCCAAGTATTATTTACGGTATGTGGGGCTTATTTGTATTTGCCCCCTTGTTTGCCGACCACGTGCAACCATGGATTAACGACAATCTTGGCAGTCTGCCTCTCATCGGTCAAGTATTCCAAGGTCCACCAATGGGCATCGGTATGCTAACCGCAGGCTTTATTTTGGCTATTATGGTTATTCCGTTTACTGCTTCCGTCATGCGCGACGTATTTGAAATTGTACCCCCGATGCTGAAAGAATCTGCCTATGGCTTAGGCTCTACCACATGGGAGGTCATATGGAATGTTGTGTTGCCTTACACCAAAACAGGCGTGGTTGGCGGCGTGATGCTAGGCTTGGGTCGCGCACTAGGCGAGACCATGGCAGTCACATTTGTAATAGGCAATGCTCACGAACTCTCAGCCTCACTCATGATGCCTGGCAATACCATATCATCTGCACTTGCGAACGAGTTTACCGAAGCTGTTGGTGATATTTATACATCATCACTCATTACACTTGGCCTAACACTGTTTTTTATTACTTTTGTTGTATTAGCATTTGCTAAAATTTTATTGATACGCCTTTCTATGCGTGAAGGGAAACAATCTTGAGTCAAGCTATAAAAAATAGGCGTTACTTCAAACGCAAAATGCTAAATAGTATTGCCTTAAGCCTTTCTGTATTAACAGTCATATTTGCATTAACATTTTTAGTATGGATTTTGTGGACGCTATTTAGCCAAGGCTTAAGTCACTTGAGTTTGGATGTATTTACTAAGATGACACCACCCCCTGGAAGCGCGGGCGGGTTGTTAAATGCAATTGTGGGTAGTTTATATATGGTGGTGTTTGCGACGCTAATTGGCACACCTGTAGGTATATTGGCAGGCACTTATCTTGCTGAATATGGTAAGTCTGGTTGGCTGGCGCCAAGTACAAGATTCATCAATGACATTCTACTTTCTGCGCCATCGATTGTCATTGGCCTTTTTGTGTATGAAGTAGCTGTGAATACTGTCGGGCACTTTTCGGGCTGGGCAGGCGCGTTAGCGCTATCACTACTGGTGATTCCTGTTGTAGTTCGCACTACCGAGAACATGATGGCCTTGGTGCCAAGCACTTTGCGTGAAGCCGCCTCTGCACTTGGCTCACCCTATTGGAAAGTGATTGTAAACGTGGTTTACAGAGCAGCTAAAACGGGCATACTGACTGGCCTATTGCTTGCTATTGCCAGAATTAGTGGTGAAACTGCGCCATTGCTATTTACTGCGCTTAATAATCAATTCTGGAGCTCCGATATGAGCAAACCAATTTCAAGTTTAGCTGTGGTCATTTTCCAATTCGCGATGAGCCCATACGAAGATTGGCAACATCTCGCTTGGGCAGGTGCACTTTTAATCACGCTATTCGTGCTAGGCCTAAATATATTAGCCCGCACAGTCTTTAGCCCAAACAAATCTCAAAGCTAGTTTAGGATTATATTGTGATAACTACAGAAAAACTCCAAACCAAAATCTCAGCCAAAAACATGAATTTTTACTACGGTAAATTTCAGGCACTTAAAAACATCAACATTGATATCCCTGCCAATAAGGTCACCGCCTTTATTGGCCCGTCTGGTTGCGGTAAATCCACTCTGTTACGCACGTTCAACCGCATGTATGAGCTTTACCCTAAACAAAGGGTTGAAGGGCAAATTTTATTAGATGGAAATGACATTCATGCTCCAGAGCAAGATTTAAACTTGCTCCGCGCGCAAGTGGGCATGGTGTTCCAAAAGCCAACACCCTTCCCGATGTCCATTTATGACAACGTTGCTTTTGGCGTTAAACTCTATGAAAAATTATCAAAATTTGAAATGAATGACCGTGTTGAGTGGGCGCTGCAAAAGGCTGCCATTTGGAATGAAGTAAAAGATAAGCTCAATCAAAGCGGTTCAGGTTTATCTGGCGGGCAACAGCAGCGCCTATGTATTGCGCGTGGTGTCGCCGTAAAACCCAATGTACTATTGCTCGACGAGCCCTGCTCTGCGCTGGACCCAATATCCACGGCACGTATTGAAGAGCTTATCCATGAACTAAAACAGGATTACACTATCGTCATGGTTACGCATAATATGCAACAAGCCGCGCGTGTTTCTGATTACACTGCCTATATGTATTTGGGAGAACTCATGGAATACGACGATACCAACACCATTTTTACGCGCCCAAGCCGCAAAGAAACTGAAGATTACATTACAGGAAAATTTGGCTAATTTCATAGCTAAAAAAAGGAAACATCATGCATTCAGAACATATTTTTAAACAGTACGATGCTGAGTTAGAGTCCGTGCGCGCTAAAGTGCTAGAAATGGGCGCTCTGGTGGAGCAGCAAATTGTGGATTCGCTAGACGCACTAGTAAATGCCAACCAAAAACTTGCAAAAAGTGTGATTAAAAAAGATCATTTAGTGAATGCATTAGAAGTGCAAGTGGATGAAGATTGCAGCCACATTATTGCGCGCCGGCAGCCAACCGCGGGTGATTTACGCATGGTGCTGATGATGATTAAAACCATTACCGACCTTGAGCGCATTGGCGACGAAGCCGCTAAAATCGCGCGCTATGCAGTAAAGTCTAACGAAACTGATCGCTTATTAACGCCACGTTTTGTGGAAATTAAGTCCATGGCAGCCACCGCACGCGATATGCTACACATGTCTTTAGATGCGTTTGCGCGCTCTGACGCCACCAAAGTGATTGAAATTGCGCGTATGGATGAAGAAGTCGATGCACAGTTTCAAGCCGCTATTCGCCAACTCATTACCTTTATGCTGGAAGACCCACGCACCATTTCATTCTCACTAGAAGTGCTGTTTATCGCAAAAGCGGTTGAACGCATTGGCGACCATGCTAAAAATATCTCGGAATATGTGGTCTATATGGTGAAGGGCAAGGATATACGCCACACCAGCATGGAAGAGATGGAAGAAGCCTCGCAGGATTAGGTGGTACCACTTAATTAAATGATTTAAAGCATTTAATTATCTAAAGTGATGCGCTGGCGACCGCAAGGGCTGTCCCCACAGAATATACCAGCTAAAGCTGGTTATTCATGCGTGAAAGCCACATGGGTATTGGCTTGCAGGGCATCATTCTTATTGGTAGTTAATGCTAAATAAAAAGCCACCATGCGCTCTGCTTGCGTAGTAGCTGACCACTTGCTGTGTGCATATAATTTTGCAAGTTTACCTAAATGTTCACGATGCACTGGGTTTATCAGCAGCGCATGCACTTTTTGTGCAAACTCCGCCTCATCTTCCGTAGCAATCATGCAACCTTGCCCCTCAACCAATATCGATGTGGTGCCTAGCTCGGCAATCGCCACTACAGGCGTGGCTTGTGCCATGGCTTCGAGCAACACTAGGCCTTGCGTCTCACTTTTAGATGCAAATACAAATATATCTGCCGCTTTGTAGCATGCATTTAATTCTGTATTTCTATCTAAATAACCAATAAACTGCACGTTTTTTTCAATACCGAGCGTTTTTACTAATGCACGCAAACTCGGCTCTGCCGGACCCTCACCAGTAATCACCAATAAAATATCCGGTGTTTCTGCACTTAATAATTTGGTCACTCTGACTAAAAAATCAATATTCTTTTCAAAAGCCACGCGCCCAACATACAACAACGTTGGCCGATTTTGCGCAATGCCCTGTTTTGCTCTAAACGCTTCGCCATCGGCCTCCGCAAAACTGTGCGCTTGTAAGCCAGTTGCGATTACTTTTGCCAGACTGTTGATACCATAAGTGCGCAGCACATCTAGCATGGGTTGCGAAGGCGCTACAATCGCATCTACCTGATTACATTGTTTTTTAGAGATTAATCTAGCCAAACTGCGTGCTACAGGCTTTGGAACCCACGGCAGATAATGATGTAAATAATCCTCGAAAAATGTATGGTAAGTTTCAACTACTGGTATCTCTAGTAATTTGGCCAACTTCAAACCTGCGTAATGTGCAACAAACGGCGTGTGGATGTGCACAAGATCAAATTTTTTATTTTTTAGTGCTGGCAGGTGGCGCAGTATCTCGCTATATTGCATCAACTTATCTTCTGGATCAAAATAAATTGCACGCGCTGGAACACGTGTAATCCAAGCCTCATCTTCAGTTTGTACGCCATAATCAGGTGCAATGAGATGCACGTAATGCCCTAATTTCTGTAGCTGTTCAGTAAAGGTTCTTACAGAAGTAGAAACACCATTGACGCGTGGAAAATAAACATCCGAAATCAGTAATATATTCATTAAGTTAGCTCTTGTTAAATTAAGAAAAGTCTAACTTTAGAATGTGACAGCAACATGAATATGACAACAATAATTATCATGAAACTGTCACGAATTATTCATGCGAATTTAATGTAGCAATGTAACAGTACGCGGCATGAAGAAGAGTTTAATCATCAAGTTGTTATGGGCAACTCCCGTCAGTTTTTATGCGCTTGATGCGAATGCCTGGGGCTTGTTTACCCATATTTATTTTTCTCAATATTTATTATTGGCTTCGCCTTTACTCGACCCGAAAATACAACAAGCCATCAAGAAGTTTCCCAAGCTCGTCCTCGCAGGTGCCTGCCTGCCAGATTTGGCGATAATTTCAAAATCATTCAGTACTACGCATCAATGGCAAGTTTCCGAACAAATGATTGCAAGTGCAGAAACGGATGAAGAGATCGCTATGGCGGTTGGTTACGCCAGCCATTTGTTTGTGGATGTGATTGCGCACAACCACTTTGTACCCGCGCACGAAGCCAAATGGCTAAACAAAACCATTTTGACGCACATTGCCTCCGAATGGGCGATGGATGCACACATTGCCAAACACCTCACACACACGCCGCATCAGCTTATCAGTAGCCATATCGAAGAGCTTATCCAATTTGTTACGCCTCGTTTTAATGTGCACCCAAAGCTTGTTAAGGCTAATTTAAAACGTTTAGCAAGGTTAGATAAAATGCTTAGGCATAGCTGTATTTCATCGCTACTTTTATGGGTTCTAAAAATACGTGATTTGGAATTTGTTAAAAACCTGAATTATTACCTAACCAAAACAGAACACGCGTTAGAACATTTTCATCATGCCATGCAGGGTTTGAGACCAAACTGGGAGCCTGAATTGAACCACTTAAGCGCGACAGAACTTATTGCCTGGCGCGAGCAGTGCCTAGGCGATTTACGCTTGCACATGTTGAACCCAGTAGATTATTACCACGCGAAGCTAATACAAAGATACTAGATTTACAAAGATACCAAACTAATAGAAATGAGCGCGATGACATAACCAATGGCCGCGCCAGCCAACACATCACTTGGGTAATGCAAGCCTAAAATCACTCGCGACATCGCCACCATAACAATAAATGGAATCAATACAATCGCCAGCACAGGGAAATAAAAAAGGGCCACCAAACCAAATGCAACAGCATGCAAGGTATGCCCAGAGGGGAAGCTGAAATGATCCAACGGTTTGCCCACTACCCACACGTCCTGATGCACTTGATAAGGACGCGGCCTATGGGTTTTATGTTTCAGCCATTTATAAATCAATGTACCCGTTAGGCCGGCGGCCAGCATATGCAATACAGGTTTAACACCATCAGCTTGTTGCACAACTAAAATCGCTAACATCAAGGTATACCAAAATACGCCATCGCCCAGCCGACTAATGATGCGAAACCAGTCACGAATTAACCGATATTGGCTAGTATGACTGACTGTTACACATAGCGCGCTATCCAACGCTTGGATGCGATTTAACACCTGATTCATACTCATGATGTGTACTCACAATATTTCATACTGTAAGTTTGACGATTACTTATGACAATTTGATTAAACCTAGATGAAGGTTTTTTTACTTAACTTATTGAAAAATAACAGTTTATACTGTTATTATCAGACAGCTAAATTAGCGATATTTTAACTTTAGCCAAAGCACCGCACAAGATAGCACCAACGTAACGACGTTTGCGGCAACAATCGGCCAGCTGGCAATCGATACACCGTACACTATCCAACCCACTACACCTGCGCTAAATATGCTGTACATGGGCAGAGAAACGCCAGATAAATCACGCGTTTTCCATGAATGTAACGCTTGTGGCACAAAGGCAAATGTCGTTAAAAATGCCGAAAAATAACCAATAAAATCTGTTGTATTCATGTTTAAACTTTCAAAAGAGTTTAATTATGGAATGCTATTCAATCGGCATGTATTTTATCGCAGTCTCGCAAAAACAATCATTACGTGTCATAAATAACTTAACGAATGTCATTTATATCAACTAATTATTAAAGTATAAGCATTAATTATTTATTGATATATCAAGTGTTCTATAGAATAGGCGTTTTAGTTTTGAATGCCTGCTATGAAAATTCGCCACTTAGATTTTGAAGACAAAAATATAAGTCAACCGCATGTTGAGCTAGGGTTGCCTCCAGCTGAGTATGGTGTCACACACGCATCTGAGCATCCAGTTTTAAAAATAGCCAGTTATATCGTTGTCGCAGTTTTAACAAGCCTTGTTTTCTACTTTATTTATCAGGTGTTTTTGGGTGAAAACACACTCAGCGGCACTGCAATTGTAGGCAATGCATTAAATGACCCAATGTTTTGGAGTGCTGTTGCTGTTGGGCTAGTGGCGCAAATTATTGATGGTGCGCTTGGCATGGCGTATGGCATTACCTCAAGCAGTTTTTTATTAGCGGTAGGCGCATCTCCTGCTATGGCGAGTGGTGCAACGCATTTGGCCGAAGTATTTACAACGGGAGTTTCTGGCGTTGCCCACCTTAAAATGGGTAATGTGAATAAAAAACTATTTTTAAGCCTTCTAGTACCTGGCATTATGGGCGCGCTACTTGGTACTTACATTTTGGGACATATTGATGGAAAGATGCTTAAACCATACATTAGTGCTTATCTATTGCTAATGGGTTTATATGTATTCAGCAAGGCTTTTCGCCATATTAAAGCGCGTCATGAAATCAACACCACCAAAATTGTTCCTTTAGCCCTTTTTGGAAGTTTTATGGATACCACAGGTGGCGGCGGTTGGGGGCCCATTGTTACAACTACGCTTGTAGGTTCTGGTCATGATCCGAGAACCACAATCGGTTCAGTCAACTTTGCTGAGTTTTTTCTGACTGTGACTGCGGCTGCTGCCCTATTTTCAATACTTGATAATAGTATCTGGATTATTGTATCTGGCTTAGTGGTTGGAGGCTTATTTGCAGCCCCATTTGCGGCTTATATTACCAAACATGTTAAAACAAAAATTTTATTAATTTTAGTCGGCAGCTTAATTAGTCTAATCAGTGTTATCAATTTGTATAAAGCTTTCTAGAACACTGACTTAAGTATTTACATCCAGCGCAATAATTGCGTATAGTCATCAAACCTACACGTTAATCGGTGCTTGAAAGGCAAATATATGAAATTAGATACCATTGCAGTACATGGCGGATACTCGCCTGACCCCACTACCAAGGCTGTAGCCGTGCCTATTTACCAAACCACGTCTTACGCGTTTGATGACACACAACATGGTGCCGATTTGTTTGATTTAAAAGTGGCCGGCAATATCTATACACGCATTATGAACCCAACTTCGGACGTGCTAGAAAAGCGCGTGGCAGAGCTGGAAGGCGGCATTGCAGGGCTGGCACTGGCTTCTGGCATGGCGGCGATTACTTATTCCATTATGACGATTGCCGAAGCTGGCGATAACATCGTCTCGGCCAGCACTTTATATGGCGGCACATATAATTTATTTGCACATACTTTGCCGCAATACGGCATTGATGTGCGCTTTGCCGATTATCGGCAGCCAGAAAGTTTTGCCAAGTTAATTGACGACAAAACCAAAGCCATTTTTTGCGAATCGGTGGGTAATCCTTTAGGCAATATTACCGATTTTGAAAAACTCGCCAAAATCGCGCACGATCACGGCATTCCGCTCATTGTCGATAACACCGTGCCATCACCCTATTTATGCCGCCCCATTGAGTTTGGCGCAGATATTGTGGTGCATGCGCTCACCAAATATTTGGGCGGCCATGGCAACAGCATTGGCGGCGCCATTGTCGATAGCGGCAAATTCCCTTGGGCAGAGCATAAAAAACGCTTTAAACGTTTAAACGAGCCAGATGTTTCATACCACGGCGTGGTATATACCGAGGCACTTGGCCCAGCCGCGTACATCGGGCGTGCCCGGGTGGTGCCGCTGCGCAACACGGGTGCGGCAATATCGCCATTTAACTCATTTTTAATTCTGCAAGGCATTGAGACTTTAGCCTTAAGAATGGATAGAATTTGCGACAACACCTTAAAAGTGGCGCAATTTTTACAATTGCACCCCAAAGCCACCTGGGTTAATTACGCAGGTTTAAGCAACCATGCCGATAAACCTTTGGTGGATAAATACATGGGCGGCCGCGCATCGGGCATTTTAACCTTTGGCGTAAAAGATGGCGCAAAAGGCGGCGCACGCTTTCAAGATGCTCTTAAATTAATTACGCGCTTGGTGAATATTGGTGATGCAAAATCGCTGGCTTGCCACCCCGCCAGCACCACGCACCGCCAGCTTAACCCAGATGAACTTAAAAAAGCAGGTGTGAGTGAAGACATGGTGCGCTTATCAATTGGCATTGAACATATTGATGACATTATTGAAGATTTGGAACAAGCGCTAGCAAAAGTGTAGTGTAGCGTTTTATTGCTTATTTTTAACATCCAAAGTCATTTAAAATAAGTGATTTTGGGTGCACTGCAGACCAATATCCATGCGGGCTACAGGGCATGCATCTTCTATTTTGTAGGGCGTATTAGTGTAACGTAATACGCAGAAAGGGAAATGTTTCATGCGGCGCAATACGCAAGCTATTGCGCCCTACTCAAGCTGTGCGAGCTAAGTGTTTAATTTTTTAAAAGCTACTAATCCATTATTTTCTAGTCTGAAGTTACCAGATGAAGTTTTAAAAACTAACTTTTTATTTATCAGTTCATTAACTGCAATATCAAAATCAATTCTTGGGATTTTTAATATCTTACTTATATCTTCAAAAGATACATATTTTAGATTGTTATTATGTGAGGCACCTATTTTTTTTAATATTGTGGACTCTGTAGAGCTCATATTCTTGATTAATTCATCAAGTTTATCAACTTCATTTTGGGGTCTTTCTACTGCTGGCGTTATCAGATTTCTTCTATTAATTTCACCTTGTAAACTTTCAACTTGCGCCCTTAGCTGACTTTCAATAGCCCTTGCATTTTCTATTTCAACTTTATATTCTTGTTCAATTTTAAAATGTCTTTGATGTATTGCTTTTACTTCTTCAACAGTGCGTAATTCAGATTTTTCTACCTCATTCTTATCATTTCTGATATCCATCTTACGCTCTAAAGTAAATTTAGCTATTTTCTGGTCTATGAATGGATACAAAAATGTATAAAAACAGGCGCCTAGAAAGGGATATAACAAACCATGAAATGGTTCGAGATAATTTTCAATGAGCTGAATTTTGTAGTCGAATACAAAGTTTTCTGTTTGACTTGTTAAAATGACCATAACAATTTTGTAATTACTTATCAGCCACGCAATTACAAATGAAAATATGAAAGGGCTTGATACTCTATCTAGAATCAAGTCTCTTGCCGAAGCATAAAATTCTGTAAATAAATTCTCATCATTCTTACCATCCACATTTTGCGTCATTACTCTTTCCCCTCTACTTAGCAGCTTTTTTGACTACTTCTGCAATTTCCTTCGCCAGTTTTTGCACCAGCTTCGCATCTTGTCCCTCAACCATCACGCGGATTTTTGGCTCGGT
>JANNFN010000091.1:0-3461 GCA_031379885.1 Methylotenera sp. | reverse complement strand
GTTTTTTACGTGAACGGAAAGATTAAAAACACATGCCCTGCAGCCCACTATCCATGTGGCCTACAGGGCATGTAAAAAGTCTATTTTAAAGAAATTTTAAGCTTTTTGACGCCAATCAAACACCCATTTCCCGACCGATGCGGTCACCCCACTCAGCAAGGTGCCCCACGTTAAGTCCATCATCGACATTGCTAGCGGCCAATCTTTTAGCAAAGCTAAATTGGTTAAATCGTAACTGGCATAGATAAAAAAACCAAACGTAGCGCCCGCCAAAAATGAGGGTTTTACGCCCTTGGTTTGCAAATTGGGTTTTACGGCATACCACATCAAGCCAAATACAAATACCAAGTAGAAAAGGGCAGCGTATAACAAATTAGGCTCAGCGGCCATTAAGTGCCCAATGCCTTGTGTGTAGAGTGGTTTTGCCAATTGGCTTAACCAAATCAAGTCCAAAATAAACATCATGAATATGCTGGCAAAATAAGCGGGAACCAGTTTTTGCATTTAGAAACTTTCTTTTGTGTGAGTCAGCTTGATGAATGGACAGCATCGATGCTAAATCATTCACTAAACTAATACTAGCCACATGATAAAATACGCATCTATGATTTCTAGCCTTAGAGCCTTCAATTCTGATGATTTTCTGAATAACTTACAAACCTGCATGCTGGCAGACCGCCATGCCTTGCGCCGTAAGTGGC
Organism: Methylotenera sp.; assembly: GCA_031379885.1. GTDB lineage: Bacteria > Pseudomonadota > Gammaproteobacteria > Burkholderiales > Methylophilaceae > Methylotenera_A. Next base: position 2,760 of record JANNFN010000091.1, on the reverse strand, counting down.
GCGATGTAGCCGATTTACAAAAAATTAAAGATGAAAAATCTAGCTTAAAAACGCAGCGTTTATTAGGTGAAATTGCACAAAAAGTGTATCAATCGCAACAAAAATTTGCGGCTAGATTAGCCAGTTTGCCAAAGCCTGAATATCCATTAGAACTGCCGGTTTCAGCACGTCGCGATGAAATATCGGAAGCTATCAAAAAAAATCAGGTTGTGATTGTGTGCGGTGAAACGGGTTCTGGTAAAACGACGCAATTACCGAAAATATGTTTAGAACTTGGCCGTGGTGTTGCTGGATTAATTGGACACACGCAACCGCGCCGAATTGCTGCGCGTTCGGTGGCAAGCCGCATTGCACAAGAGTTAAACTCGCCGCTAGGCGATGTAGTGGGATATAAAGTACGCTTTAACGATAAAATTACCGACTCCAGCTACGTTAAGTTGATGACTGACGGTATTCTGCTCGCAGAAACACAGGGTGATAAATTCCTCAACGCCTATGACACGATTATTATCGATGAGGCGCATGAACGTAGTTTAAATATCGATTTTCTGTTGGGCTACCTCAAGCAGTTATTGCCAAAGCGCCCAGATTTAAAAATCATCGTCACTTCTGCAACCATAGATGCTGAGCGCTTCTCCGGTCATTTTAATGGTGCTCCAGTGATTGAGGTTTCTGGCCGTACTTATCCAGTTGAGATCCGTTATCGCCCACTTGGCAAAGCGGGTTTTCGTGCTAAAGAATCAGCACAGACGGAAAATGCTCAATTTGATGTAGATGACGATACTATCTTTGGAATCGCTCGCAAAGCCAAAACCGAAGCGCGCTGGCTAGAAGAGGATGACGAAGAAGAAGCCATAGAAGAAGCCATTATGGATGCGGCGGATGATTTGTTGCGACAAGGAGATGGCGATATTTTGGTGTTTTTACCTGGTGAGCGCGAAATTCGTGATACCGCAGAACATTTGCGTAAATACCAAGGCCGTTCCACCAAACTCAAACATATTGAAGTTTTGCCGTTATTTGCCCGTTTGAGTATAGAAGACCAACAAAAGATTTTCAAACCACATAGCATGCGCCGCATTGTGTTGGCGACCAATGTGGCGGAAACCTCACTCACCGTTCCAGGTATTAAGTATGTGATTGATGCTGGGCTTGCACGCGTGAACCGCTACAGTGTAAGAGCTAAGGTAGAGCAGTTGCAAATAGAAAAGATTAGCCAGGCCGCTGCCAAGCAACGTGCAGGCCGCTGTGGTCGTGTTTCTCACGGCATTTGTGTACGCTTGTATTCTGAGCAAGATTTTGATGGCAGACCAGAATTTACCGAGCCAGAAATTTTACGCAGCTCGCTCGCTAGCGTTATTTTGCGTATGGCTGCGCTACGTTTAGGTGATATTGCCGATTTCCCTTTTATTGAGGCGCCGAGTTCGCGTTTAATTAACGATGGCTATCAATTGCTGCAAGAGTTAGGCGCCGTGGATAGCAAACGTCAAATTACCGAAATCGGTTTGCAGTTGGCTAAATTGCCACTAGACCCGCGTGTGGGGCGCATGATTTTGGCGACTAAGCGCGAAGGTTGTTTGCGCGAGATATTAATCATCGCCAGTGTGCTGAGTATACAAGACCCACGCGAGCGCCCAATGGATAAACGTGAAGCGGCCGATAACGCACATAGCAAGTTCGTGGGCGAAGGTTCAGACTTTATGAGCTATCTCAAGCTTTGGGACTTTTTCGACAACGCACTTAAAACCAAAAAATCCAATAAAGATTTGCTCAATCAATGCCACGCCAATTTCCTTTCATTTTTGCGTTTAAAAGAGTGGCGCGAGTTGCATGGGCAAATTAAGCAGATTACTGACGAAATGGAGTTTAAGCTTAACGAAAAAGAAGCCAGTTTTGAGCAAATACATAAATCTTTGCTTGCTGGACTTCTCGGCAATATTGGCTTTAAAGATGGCGATAACGATAGTTACGCGGGCGCACGTGGCATTCGCTTTTTTGTCGCACCAGGATCAGGTTTAAAGAAAACGCGGCCAAAATGGGTGATTGCGGCAGAGCTTGTCGATACCAGCAAATTGTATGCGCGCTGTGTGGCAAAGATAGAACCGGATTGGATAGAGCCACTCGCAAGAGGTTTGACGGAGAGCCAGTATTCAGACCCGCGTTGGGATAGGAAAATGGGCATGGTCAACGCGTGGGAGCGCGTTTCGCTGTATGGTTTGACGATTATCCCCAAGCGGCGCGTGCATTATGGGCCAATTAACCCGAAAGAATCGCGAGAGATATTTATTCGTGAAGCGCTGGCTAATGGTGAATTTAATACGCGGGCAGCATTTTTTGTCGCGAATGAGCGCTTGATTGCCGAAGTAGAAGAGCTGGAACACAAAGCGCGTCGCCAAGATGTGCTGGTGGATGAGCATCAATTATTTGCATTTTACGATGCGAAAATTCCTGCAGATATTTTTAACGCAGCGAGTTTTGACAAGTGGCGCGAAACGGCAGAAAAGCTGCACCCGAAACTTTTATATTTAACGCGCGATGACTTAATGCGCCATGGCGCAGATGCGATTACCGCTGTGCAGTTTCCAGAAAAAATGATATTGGGCGGCGTTGAAATCCCGCTGAAATACCGTTTTGAGCCAAGCCATATTTTGGATGGTGTGACTGCAACTGTGCCACTGGCTTTGCTTAATCAACTTGATCCAAACCCAACAGAATGGCTGGTGCCAGGCATGTTGCGTGAAAAATTGACTTACTTAATTA
>JANNFN010000181.1:0-67261 GCA_031379885.1 Methylotenera sp. | reverse complement strand
GAATTACACCAACGCAAAGTGGCAGGGTATGTAAAAGCACCTGTTGGCACAGTTGATACTGTACAAGTCGTCAAGTTTGCATCTGAACAATATTCGCCTGGGCTAACTGTGTAATAAAATGGGTAGCCACGCAAAATTTTAGACTGATTATAAGAGGTAATTTGTGTGCCAGTATTATTTGGGTAGATATATTGTGGACCATTTTTTTTGCATACATTTGTAGGTCCATTTGCATCCAATACCTCTGCCGTGCTAGCTGCACTGTTATTACACCAAACACGATCAGGGTAGCCTGTGGTATTAGCTGCTGCGAGTGCCTGTGGCACTAAACTAATTTTATTTGTGTTAATAAAAGTGCCTGTTTGATCATTTTTATATAAGTTATCCGCATCTACTAATACCTCTTTCCAACCATTGGTGTTAGCGCTTGTCATTGAAGCTCTATCGGCGCCAAGCGAAGTTGAGCTTGGTGAATAGGTAATAGTTGGGTTGTAATAAATTGAATTAAAAAAACTAGTGTTGTAGGGTGGGTCGCCGTATCCACATCCAGCACTAAAATCACCTGCTACGTTGGTGCTTTTACATTTATTACTATCATTGACGTAATCTGGCATGTAATCAGAAGCCATACTGCCTGAGTTATCTAATATGTACATTAGATTTGGCAATACTTGTGTAGTAGTGGCGCTAACCAATGGCGCACTGGCAATATTAACAGTGGCAGCGAATATTTCTGCCGAAGTAAGCAAACTTGTTAAAACAATTAACGATTGAACAAATTTACGATTAAAAATTGATTTTAGAGTGCGTGTCATTTGGTGACTCCTAATAAACATATGCTTGAATATAACTAATAGTATTTTTGGGCCCAGTAACGCGGCTGGTAACTCGATAAACAACACTTATAGAACTGCCCCCGCCGATTTCGCGCTGTATGCCATGATCTACCGCACCTGGCGATAGGCCAACTAAACAATTGCCTGTGGTTGGCTCGCTAGCGCTTTTGCACATACGCTCCACAACATAGCGAATGGTATTGCCACTTGTATCAACGCCCGCTGTAATGCCTGGGCCTGTGGTTGCAAGCTTACTGTTTGCATCTGTCCAAGTAGCTGCAGCTTTATAGTCCAACCCTGCTGCTGTTGCATAATAACCATCTGTGTTTACGTTTGTTTGTAAATCAGTCACATTTTTGGAGTCAATATAAGCTCCAGCCATAGAAAGGCTACTGTCTGCTGACATCATCGCAGCCTGCTTAAAAGCCAAATTACCAGCAACTAATGCCGTGCTATCTACAGAGCGTATGAGTGCCGCCGCCGCCAGTGACATGGCCACTAAAGCAATTAGCGCCATAAATAGCACAAGCCCCTTTTGTTTTTTTGGGCTAGCATGAATCACATTGTGTGAGTTTAAAATCATAGTAATGCCCCTGAAAACGTCAAATTTCGAACTGGGATTATGGTTTCATAAACGCGATAACGATAATTTGCGCCACCGACAGCTGCCAAGCTAATTGCTGGTGCAGGCGAAGCTACTGCAGGGCTTGCTGATGTAGCATCCCATGCACACAATCCTGTTGGATTTGCTAAAGTTAGCGAGCTACAAGCGGCCGTTACAGCAGTTTTTTCTAATTGGTTGTTACGCGCAACAATAGCCACACGAATAGCTCTGATTCTGTTTCTATTAGTTAAAGCGGTTGCATCTATCCATTGTGTAATTTCATTACTGTTAGCCGTGGCCGCAATGCCATACTGTGCTTGCAAATCCACAATCTCAGATAGTACTGGAACACCACTACGTCTAAGCTCATTGTTAACTACATCAAAACCCACTTCAAAGTAGAATTCACCAATACAAGTTAGCCTACCAGAGTTGACCATGCCAGCTGTACTAGCCAAAAAAATCTGCTCAGGATTTGCATTTAATTGCGCATCGGTACTTGTTACACGCGTTGACCGGCAAGAAGTACCCTGTACGTAAATTGCAATATCATCAAATTTACAACCTAAGTTATTGACGACTTGTAATTCCGTACCAGTAACTGGAGTTACAACTAATGTGGGTATTGGGTTTGTCCCTCTATTTGCATGCGCATTTGGGTTGGCATAGCGCACAGTGATGGTATCGCTTGCACCTACACCACCCTCGCCAATTACAATTGGAAAAACATCAATCGGCAAAGAAGCAGGAAGGTGGTCATGATCTACTGCAAGCGCAGGTGTGAGTAAAGGAGTAGGTGAAATGCATTTAAGCGCAGAATTATTATCCACACTAGGGCTAGTTAAATCACCATCAAACATCGGTATACCAAAACCTGCTTTTTGAACCTCACGCTGAATGCTATACAAGCCTAGACTACCGTTAGTTTGCGCATCTGCAGTGCCTGTGGTGCTACGCTTTTGCGCTTCAAACGTAGAAAATACTTGCATAATCACTAAAGTAGCAAGCAGGCCTATTACTAGGCCCACCATGAGCTCTACCAAGCTAAAACCAGCTTGTTTTTCTAATCTATTTTTTATCAAAGAATTCATTATATTTAATGTACCTGTGGCTTGATTATTGGTTTACATCTATGCTGGCATTAGTCTCAAAATTATGCACAACAGACTCACCTGGCGTTTGCCATGTCACTCTAAAATTAAGGCGGTTGTTAATTGTTCTAGTAATTGCAATCGCGCCATTTGGTAAGCGGTTAGCAATGTTTGGTGGCGTTGCTATCATGGTATTAATATTATTGGGGTTTGCCCACATTTTACCAACTAGCTGTTGTACTACATAACTAGCCTCGGCACGATAATTTGAATTGGTAGTATTTTTAACCATCGCCCCCTGCAAGCCAGCAATTGCCAATAACCCGAATGAAAAAATTAAAATAGCAATCAGCGCCTCTAGCAAAACAACCCCCTGTTGTTTTGCTGGCTGAATATTTACTAATTTATAGCTGGTATTTTTTGCAAAATTTTTCATCAATTTAATTTCCATTAACAAGCTCGTAAGTCAGGGGCAGTCACATTAGGGTCGCACATCTTTACATTTCCGCCTGGACCAACTCTAATGTCTAAGTTGCGACTATTTGTCATCCCTGTCATATCAACTGAAACAATTTGAAACTCATTTGCCGCCAAAGCAGGGACACGGATACCTAAATTAGTAAAAGTTATTGCCAAATTACCAGAGTCGGTACTAATTGATATATTGCCAGACGCCTCAGCAGCATTAGCAGACTCAATTACTGCTGGGCAGTCCGCCAAACCATCCCCATTATTATCCGCAGCCACAGGGGTAACGCAGCCTATTGTCCAACTGGCATTGTTAGCCAGAGTAAATATAACACGTGCATTTTTACGTAAGGCTTCAGCTTTAGCTTTTTGTAAGCCATTTTGAATCGATTCTGCAGTTGTACGGATGCGCGTATTTTGAATCCAATCACGATAACTTGGTATTGCGAAAGCCGATAATATGCCGATAAGCGCCACAACTATCATGAGCTCTACTAGAGAGAAGCCTATTTGTTTAGACTTAGTAGTCATTAGCAAGAACCGTGTTTAGTAGATAACCAACAAGTGTTACCAGAAGTCCCATCAAAATTTGACGATTTATTATTATCTTGGTCTACGTCAAACTGAAAGGCTGCCATATCTGCTTGTCCTTGAGCATTTAATGTATATGTACTTGCTGTTTGCACTGTGCAACTATAAGCAAAGTACTGGGCACCGCTGGTTGGGGCACATAAACACGCAGGATTATTGTAAGCACGGTTGTCTTGGTAACATTGCTCCATCTTAATGCGCAAGTCTGCTAATGTAGATGTAGCCTCAGCAGCTTTGCCGCGTTTTACGTAATCTGAATAACTTGGAATTGCTATGGATGCCAAGATGCCGATAATCGCCACCACCACCATCAACTCAATCAACGAAAAGCCTTTTTGCGCCTGTTTTAATGTATTCATTTTTGCGTTCCTTTTTTGGTTGATTGAATCATGCCAAAGCCCCTAGTGGATTGTCTAGTAGTATCCGATATTCGGATATTTTTGCAGCATGAGCGGTTAAAAAGTCTTGCATTCTGCCTTCCGCGCTATTCAATGCTAAAATATCGCAATTAAGTTTTGTTGCGAGATAGTGATGTCTAAATCGATTATGTGTATTGTGATGATATGCCTTGCATATGCCGTTTTAGCCGGCTGCGGCACTAAAGGGCCGTTGTATATTCCTGAGCAGCGCTACCCACAAAAGGCTCCAGAAGCCAATACTGATGGGCCTTCCAAGCCTACTCCTCAAACACCTGTTAAAGAATAATTATTGATTGTGAATGCTTTTACACAAAAAAATGGCGAGTTACACGCTGAAAATATTGCACTTAGCCAAATAGCCAAAGAATTTAATACCCCTTGTTATGTGTATTCTAAAAGTGCGCTCACCCAAGCTTTTAAGAGCTTTCAGGCTGGTTTAATTGGCGCAAATCACTTGATTTGTTTTGCAGTAAAAGCTAACCCAAACATTGCAATTTTAAATTTATTTGCTAAGTTAGGTGCTGGTTTTGATATCGTTTCTGGTGGCGAACTGGCGCGCGTACTTGCCGCTGGTGGTGACCCACAAAAAATTGTATTCTCTGGCGTAGGTAAAACTGCAGATGAAATGCGTGCTGCTTTAAATGCGAATATATTTTGCTTTAACGTGGAATCTGCCAGCGAGTTAGTGCGCTTAAACAAAGTAGCAGGCGAAATGGGTAAAACCGCGCCTGTATCTTTGCGCGTTAACCCCAACGTAGATGCCAAAACGCACCCGTATATATCAACTGGCTTAAAAAACAATAAATTTGGTGTGGCGTTTGAAGACGCTATTCAGGTATACGAGCAAGCCGCCAACATGCCTAATATTGCAGTGCATGGTGTTGATTGCCATATTGGCTCCCAAATTACCGAGCTTGCGCCATTTATTGAGGCACTGGATTTAATTTTAGGTTTAGTAAATGCACTTGAGGCCAAAGATATTCATATCTCACACATTGACGTGGGTGGTGGCATTGGCATTACTTATGCAGATGAAACACCACCTGAATTTAGCGTTTATGCAGAAGCCATTTTAGCTAAATTAACCAATAAAAATGTAAAACTGCTATTTGAGCCAGGCCGCGCACTGGTGGGCAATGCGGGTGTATTGCTGAGCAAAGTGGAGTATTTAAAACATACCGAAAGCAAAAATTTTGCGATTGTGGATGCCGCCATGAATGACCTGATGCGACCCGCTCTTTACGATGCTTATCACGACATTGTGGCAGTAAATCCCAGAAAAGATTCGCATGCTAGTGAAGCTACAATTTATGAAATTGTTGGCCCAGTTTGCGAGAGTGGTGATTTCTTAGGACACGACAGAAAATTAAATCTGCAAGAAGGTGATTTGCTTGCCATAAAATCTGCTGGCGCTTATGGCATGAGCATGTCCAGCAACTATAATACACGGCCACGAGCGGCTGAAATTATGGTAGATGGCGATAAAGTTCATATCATCCGCCAACGCGAAAAAATTGCTGATTTATTTTCATCAGAAACAACATTACCGTAACGCTCAAAAGCCACAAAAATAGTTGCAGAATTTAGCACTTAAGCGTAAATTATCCCTGAGAGGATTACTATCATAAAGAATTGCTCTTAAAATTATATTTATAAACGTCTAGGGAGAAGTATATGAAAAAACTTTTATTTGTAGTTATTGCCATGCTTACTTTTAACGCTATACCAATCGCTTTTGCTGATGATGCCCTGCCTGAAATTGCTCCAGTTGATGAACCGGCAGTACCACCTATTGACGCACCTGCAGAAGAATAAAAATTATTATTTGTTAGATTATTTGGGGGAGAGTTTAAATGAATAAGTTTATAATTGCTTTGATAGCAGTAATGATGTTATTTATTAGCGGCTGCGCATCAACAGGCGGGGCATCTGCTAGTTCTGGTGCTAGTGATGGTGGGGGTTTGCCAGAAATCGCTGCGTATGATGATGAAGCTGTAGAAGACTTACCTGATATGGTCGCGGCAGAATAATTAAGTATCATTCAATAAAAAAGCGAAGTTTACACTTCGCTTTTTTTACGTCCAAATGATACGTTAATCAAAAATTACAGTTTTATTCGCATAAAGTAAAATACGGTTTTCTATATGCCAACGCACCGCTTTACTTAATACCACGCGCTCTAAATCTCGGCCTTTTTGAATCAAATCTTCCACTTGGTCACGGTGAGAAATTCTATCAATATCTTGCTCAATAATCGGGCCTTCATCTAAAACCTCGGTCACATAATGACTGGTAGCACCTATCAGTTTTACGCCACGCTCGAACGCCCGGTGATATGGCCGCGCACCAATAAAAGCTGGCAAAAATGAGTGGTGAATATTAATAATGCGTTGCGGATAGCGCGCAACAAAATCGGGCGACAAAATCTGCATATAACGCGCTAGCACGATTAAATCAATGTTGTAATCATCAAACAATTTAAACTGTGCAGCCTCAGCTTGCGATTTATTGTCCTTATTCACCTCAATATAATGAAAATCAATGCCATAAAATTTTACTAAACTTTCGGTATTACGGTGGTTGCTTATAATAAGTGGAATTTCACAAACCAATTCTCCACTTTTGTAGCGTTGCAACAAATCTGCCAAACAATGGTCATATTGCGAAACCATAATAGCGACGCGCGTTTTGTGTTGCGAGAGTTTTAACTGCCAAACCATGTTAAATTTGCTCGCAATAGGCGCAAATGCTGTGTCGAAACCTGCTTCATCTAAATTAAAGCCGGAGGCATCCCACTCCACACGCATCAAAAAAAGATTATTTTCTGCATCTTGATGTTGGTCTGCGTGTAAAATATTGGCATTGTGCTGATACAAAAAATCAGCGATTGCCGCTACAAGACCTTTAGTATCAGGACAAGTAATGAGTAGAGTTGCAGTATTTTTCATAAAATGATTTGTTAAAAATTTGTGCAATTATACCTAATTAAGCTATCCCTTATATCATTTGAGATAACGATTTGAATACGATTGAGAAAACAGACATTGTACTCGCTAACCCACGCGGCTTCTGCGCGGGGGTAGATCGCGCCATTATTATTGTTGAACAAGCCTTAGAAAAATTTGGTGCGCCGATTTATGTGCGCAACGAGGTTGTACACAACAAATTTGTGGTGGATGAACTACGTGCAAAAGGGGCCATTTTTGTAGATGAACTGGATAAAATCCCCACTGGAAGCACGGTAATTTTTAGTGCACACGGCGTTTCTAAAGCGGTGCGAATTGAGGCAGAATCGCGCGGATTAACGGCTTTTGACGCCACATGCCCACTTGTTACTAAGGTACATATTGAAGTCGCAAAAATGCGTAAAGCGGGAATGGAAATTGTGATGATAGGTCATAAAGGCCACCCTGAAGTTGAAGGCACTATGGGGCAAAGCGAACAGGGCATGTACTTAGTGGAAACACCAGAAGATGTGGCGCATCTGACAGTAAAAGATGCTGAACAACTTGCATTTGTGACGCAAACTACGCTATCTATGGACGATGCGGCTTTGGTGATTAATGCGTTGCATCAGCGCTTCCCAAATATCCACGCGCCAAAGAGTGATGATATTTGTTACGCAACGCAAAACCGCCAAGATGCAGTAAAAATCATGGCAAAAGATTGCGATTTGGTCATTATCGTTGGCTCGCCCAATAGTTCAAACTCCAATAGACTGCGCGAAGTCGCACAAAATCAGGGTGTCGAGGCTTACATGGTAGATAATGCTTCTCACTTAAAAGCTGAATGGCTGGTGGCTAAAAAGAAAATTGGCGTTTCAGCTGGTGCCTCTGCACCCGAAATTTTAGTGAAAGAAGTCATTGCTAAACTACAGCAACTTGGTGCTAACGAAGTACAAGAGTTACATGGTGTGGTTGAAAGCGTAGTGTTTCAACTACCTAAAAATTTAACTTCCGCACCCAATAAAACATCACTTTGAAACATAAAACACCTATCTCCGCGCTGGTGCTTATTTATACGCCAGATTTACAAGTATTAATGATGGAGCGTGCAGATAAAGCAGGTTTTTGGCAATCAGTTACGGGCAGTATTGAGGGCAATGAAACGCCGCTGCAAGCCGCCATCCGCGAGGTTTTTGAAGAAACAGGACTAGATGCAACTAAGTACGATTTGCAAGATTGGCATGCATCGAATGTGTATGAAATTTACCCGCATTGGCGTCACCGTTATGCGCCAGGCATTGTAGAAAATACGGAACATTTATTTGGTTTAGAACTACCGTCACAATTACCAATCAAATTAGCACCAAACGAGCATGTTCACTTCGAATGGGTAGATTGGCGAGAGGCTGCTACACGCGTGTTTTCTTGGACAAATGTAGATGCTTTGAAAAGATTAGGTGAATTGCACCAATTAACGTTATAAAATAGAAATTATGCAAACAACTCTACAATCAATACCGATTAAATTTGAGAAATTCCAAGCCGTTGACGATGCCGATTGCCAGCGTCGCATCATCGCTGCGCGTGCTAAGCTCGGCAAGCGCTTGGTGATTTTAGGCCACCATTATCAAAATGAGGGTGTCTACCGCCACGCTGATTTCACGGGTGACTCACTTAAACTCTCACGCTATACTGAAAACTTAGATGCTGAATTTATCGTGTTTTTGGGCGTGCATTTTATGGCTGAAGTAGCGGATATTTTAAGTCGCCCAGAACAAATCGTTGTGTTGCCAGACCTTGCTGCAGGCTGCTCTATGGCCGATATGGCTAATTTAGCCAAAGTCGAGCGTAGCTATCGTGAACTGAGCAAAGTGCTAAATTTTGATGAGACCATCACGCCTGTTACCTACATTAACTCAGCCGCCGATTTAAAAGCTTTTTGCGGTGAGCATGGCGGTATTGTGTGCACCAGCACTAACGCGCCAAAGGTTTTAGAATGGAGCTTTAAGCAACGCGAAAAAGTATTGTTCTTCCCGGACCAAAACTTAGGTCGCTGGAGTGGCCATAAAATGGGCATTCCTCTAGAGCAAATGCCAATTTGGGATCCAGATCAACCACAAGGCGGCTTGACGGTTGAAGAAATTAAAAACGCCAAAATTTTGTTATGGAAAGGCCATTGCGCGGTGCATCAAATGTTCCGTCTGCAAAATATCACCAAATTTCGCGCTGATCATCCTGATGGTATCGTGATTTCGCACCCAGAAGCGCCATTTGAAGTGTGTTTAAATTCTGATTATGTGGGTTCTACCGAGTATATTTTGCGCACCGTGAGTGAGGCCGCCCCCAACACCAAATGGCTAGTTGGCACAGAGCTTAATTTGGTAAATCGCTTAGCCGAGCAAATGAAATCAGAAGGCAAACTTGTACAATTTATGAGCCATGTAGTGTGCGAATGCTCGACCATGGCGCGCATTGACCCACAACATTTGGCTTGGACGCTAGAAAACTTGGCCGAAGGTAATATTGTGAATCAAATCAAAGTACCAGCGCACGATGCTAAATTAGCAAAACTCACGTTAGACCGCATGCTTGCTGCATCGTAATGACTTGTGATTTATGCAAGCCAACGCCGCACGAAGTATTATGGCAAGATGATTTTTGCCGTGTCGTGTTATTAAATGATGCGGATTACCCAGCCTATTGCCGCGTTGAGCTGATTGAACATATCAAAGAAATGACCGATTTAGCGCCGCCACAGCGCGCGCGTATGATGAAAACGGTGTTTGCGGTTGAGACCGCCATGCGTGAAATCATTCAGCCTGATAAAATCAATTTAGCCAGTTTGGGCAACAAAACACCGCATCTGCATTGGCATATCATTCCACGCTTTGAAAACGACAAACATTTTCCCAATTCACACTGGGGAGTGGCTAGAAATGACACCCTGCGGCCCAATATCCATGCGCCTTCCAGAGCATCAATTTTATCGCTAAAAGACAAAATAAAAGCGCATATCACATGTGAATAATGCGCTTTAACGCATATATTCCATTGGGAAGACCCTTCACACTTTGCTTTCCACTTTAGTGGCTTAACAAATTGGGGAAGCCAAGGACTGGCTTGCGGTCTTAAGGCATTAGCTTTAATCTACCGCCAATCGTTCCACCACTTTTCCGCTCTGTAAATGATTAGAGATAATTTCATCGATATCTTCATTATCAACAAAGGTGTACCAAACGGCTTGCGGATAAACCACCATAATTGGCCCAAGGCCACATCTATCCAAACAACCTGAGCGATTAATACGCACTTTGCCTTCGCCATTTAAACCCAGCTTTTTCACCTGTGCTTTCATGTAATCAAACGCCGCTTCTGCACCTTTGTCTGCACAACAAGCCTCGCCGTTATCGCGTTGATTTAAGCAGAAAAATACGTGGTATTTATAAAAATTAGTCATTGTGTTTCTAAGGAATCTTCTTGGGTAAAAGTCCATGTGCGGGTGATGCTTAAAATATCAGTATCTTTCTTAATATCTTCAGGAAAAACCGCATACGGCGCAGCCAATTCTACAATGCGTTTAGCGGCTTCATCTAACACAGGATAATTTGATTTTTGATCAATAATCACGCTTTCTAGGCTTCCATCGGCTTTAATTGATACCGTCATGCGAAGTTGACCATATAGTTTTTGCGCTTTTGCCGCCTCAGGGTAATTCATATTGCCGATACGTTCCACTTTTTGTCGCCACGATTCTACATACAAAGCAAAGCGATACTCTTTGGTGCGCGCGCCAATAAACTTTCTTTTAGGCCGCTTTTGATATTCATCCTGTTGTTTTGCGATTTGCGCCTGTAGCCTATCCATTTCTAAACTTGCGGCAATCAACTCCGTACGATCTAACGATTTTGCTTTCGCTTTTTGCTCACCTTGTTCGGGATCAGCAGAAGCTGCGTTTTGTGTAGGGTTCGACTCAATTGGTTTGCTGGCTTTAATCTGTGTGAGTAACTCTTGCGCTTGTTTTTCCAACTCATCTACGCGCTTTTGTTCGCGCGCTTCTTGCGCCTTTAATTTGGCCGATTTAGCCGCACTTTGGGCTTTGGCATTGGGTTTTAATATGACTTCGGCGGTTTTTTCTTTGGGTGCTGGCAGCGCCGTTTTCATTTTGCGGTTAGCATCGGTATTGCCGCCGCGGTCTAAATTAGCCTGCGCTAACAATTCCGCTTTATCTGGCGCATTTTTTGTTTTCGAATTAACAAGAACAACATCCAATGAAGGTAAATGGTCAGCAAGCCTTTTAAGTTCTGGCTGAAATTTGATAGTTAATATGATTGCGTGAACAAACACAGATATCACGATGGCAATTTTCATTGCATCCATCGTTTTATGGCTGACTTGCGCCGCCGATGTCACTTTATTTGCCTTTTGAACCGTAGCGTTCAAACTTATATTTTTCCTAAAAGCCCATCAAGAATTTTTTGATGTACGCCACCAAAGCCGCCATTGCTCATTACTAAAATATGGTCGCCAAATTTGGCAACTTTGCAAATTTCATTTACTAGCATAGTCAAATCATCAAACGTTTTGGCTTTATTTGCAATAGGTTTTAATGCTTCGGCTGCATCCCAGCCTAAATTCGCCTCATAGCAAAACACTAAATCAGCCTCTTTTAAACTTGCAGGTAAGGCATTTTTCATCACACCCAACTTCATGGTGTTTGAACGAGGTTCTAGCACCGCCAAAATTCGTGCCTTGCCTACCTTAGCGCGCAGGCCAGCTATAGTGGTTTCAATCGCAGTGGGATGATGTGCAAAATCATCGTACACGGTAATGTTATTCACCACGCCTTTGGTTTCCATGCGGCGTTTTACATTTTTAAACTCACCCAACGCAGCTATACTCATTTCTACCGAAACACCTACATGGCGCGCCGCGGCAATGCTGGCAAGCGCATTCATGCGGTTATGCTCACCCAGCAAATCCCACGTCACGCGCCCTTGTAACTTGTCTTTAAACAGCACATCAAAACTTCCATCACCATGTGCATTGGCCGCTTGCCAATCAGCATCTGTGCCAAACTGCTCTACTGGAGTCCAACAACCTTTTTCGATAACTCTTTTTAAACTCGCTTCTTTACCATTACTCACAATCAAGCCATTTTGTGGAACGGTGCGTACCAAATGGTAAAACTGTTTTTCAATTGCCGCTAAATCATCAAAAATATCCGCGTGGTCGAATTCCAAGTTGTTCAAAATCGCCGTGCGCGGACGATAGTGCACGAACTTGGAACGTTTATCAAAAAACGCGGTATCGTATTCATCCGCCTCAATCACAAAAAATGGCGAAATGCTTTTTGCATCTTGTTTTGGAACCTGAGGCAAGCGCGCAGAAATACCAAAGTTTTCTGGCACACCGCCAATCAAAAAGCCAGGTGCTAAACCAGCGTATTCTAATATCCACGCCAACATTGAAGCTGTTGTAGTTTTACCATGTGTACCTGCCACAGCAAGCACCCACTTGCCTTGCAGCACATTCTCCGCCAGCCATTGTGGACCTGAGATATATGGCAAACCTTGATTGAGTATTTCCTCCATCAACGGATTGCCGCGCGTCACCACGTTACCAATCACATAAATATCGGGGTTTAGCTTGGTTTGCTCAGGCGAAAAACCTTCAATCAACTCGATGCCTTGTGCCTCAAGTTGTGTACTCATGGGCGGATATACATTCGCATCGCAACCCGTCACGCGATGCCCCGCCTGCTTCGCCAGCACCGCAATACCGCCCATAAATGTGCCGCAAATACCTAAAATGTGAATATGCATAATTAAGTTAACCCAAATTAGGTGCCAGCCAGCGCTCTAAATAGTCTTTCGGCAAATTTCTACGTTTTGCCATATCTTCCAATTGGTCTGTGCCGATTTTATCCACGCTGAAATATTTAGCCTCTTTGTGTGCAAAGTAGAAGCCTGACACCGCGGCAGCGGGCAGCATGGCAAACGATTCTGTAAGCGTCATGCCGATTTCGTCGCATTGCAGCAAATTAAACACATCCGCTTTAACCGTATGGTCTGGGCATGCGGGGTAGCCAGGCGCAGGGCGGATGCCACGGTATTGTTCTTTTATTTGCTCTTCTACTGATAGTTTTTCATCGCTTGCGTAGCCCCATAAATCGGTGCGGATGCGTTCGTGCATGTATTCTGCAAAGGCTTCGGCAAGCCTATCTGCCAGCGATTTGAACATGATACCGCTGTAGTCGTCATTGGTATCAATAAACCGTTTTTCGATTTTTTCAATGCCTAAGCCCGCAGTCACAGCAAATAGACCAATGTAATCGTCAGTTCCTCTAGGCGCAATAAAGTCGCTTAAACATTGGTTTGGTCTGGCTACGCCATCGATGACTGGCTTAACGCTTTGTTGGCGCAACCCGAAATAGGTAAACGCGACTTGGCTGCGGCTTTCATCGGTGTAGATTTCAATGTCGTCATCATTCGCTGTATTTGCTGGCATTAGCGCAATTATGCCATTGGCGGTAAGCCAGCGACCATCGATGATTTTCTTCAACATGGTTTGCGCTTCTGCAAACACTTTCGTCGCCGCTTCACCCACCACTTTGTCGCTCAAAATTGCAGGGTACGCGCCAGCTAAATCCCAAGTTTGAAAAAACGGACCCCAATCGATATATTGCGCAATTAAGCTTAAATCAATATTCTTAAACACACGTCGACCAATAAACTTAGGCTTCACAGGCGTGTTTTCACCATCAAAACTGAGCTTCATTTTGTTTTTACGTGCGTTAGCAATTGTGAGCATTGGCACGCCTTTTTTATTGGCATGTTGCGTGCGCGCTTTTTGATAATCGGCCTGAATCTCGGCCAAATACGCGCCACGCGTTTCTGGTGTTAGTAGATTTTGCATCACCGAAACCGAGCGCGAGGCATCTGGCACGTAAATCACCGGGCCATCATAATTTGGAGCGATTTTTACAGCGGTATGCGCACGTGAAGTGGTTGCGCCACCAATCAGCAAGGGCATTTGTTGACCTTGAAAATACGGGTCGCGCTGCATTTCTTTTGCCACGTGCGCCATTTCTTCTAAGCTTGGCGTAATCAGGCCGCTCAAGCCAATAATGTCAGCATTCTCGGCTTTGGCCATGGCTAAAATCTCCGCCACTGGCACCATTACACCCATATTGACGACCTCGAAGTTATTACATTGCAAGACGACAGACACGATATTTTTGCCGATATCATGCACATCGCCCTTTACGGTAGCAATCACCACTTTTCCTTTAGGTTTAGCGACCACACCCGTGCGTTCTTGCTCTAGCAACTTTTCGGCCTCGATAAACGGGATTAAATGCGCAACTGCTGATTTCATGACGCGGGCAGATTTAACTACTTGCGGCAAAAACATTTTGCCTTGACCAAACAAATCACCGACCACGTTCATGCCATCCATCAACGGTCCTTCGATGACGTGAATTGGCCTGCCACCCGATTTTTCAACCGCCGCACGCGCTTCTTCGGTATCTTCTACTATAAAATCAGTGATCCCGTGTACCATGGCGTGCTCTAAGCGTTTATTCACGCTCACAGGACTATCTACTGTGCCGCGCCATTCTAGCGTTGCAGCCTCTTTTTTGCCACCTGCCACCAGCGTGCCCGCGATTTCAATCATGCGTTCGGTGGCATCATCACACCTGTTCAGCACCACGTCTTCTACGCGTTCTTTTAACTCAGGCGCAAGGTCATCATAAATGCCCATCATGCCCGCATTGACGATGCCCATGGTCATACCTGCCTTGATGGCGTGATATAAAAACACAGTATGAATCGCCTCTCGCGCAGGATCATTTCCGCGGAAACTAAAGCTCACATTTGACACCCCGCCTGATATTTTGGCGTGCGGCAGGTTTTGCTTAATCCAGCGCGTGGCATTAATAAAATCCACTGCATAGTTGTTATGCTCTTCAATGCCCGTGGCAATGGCAAAAATATTCGGGTCGAAAATAATGTCTTCTGGCGGAAAACCTTGCGCAACTAATAAATCGTAAGCGCGTTTACAAATTTCAGTTTTACGTGCGAACGTATCCGCCTGACCTTTTTCATCAAACGCCATCACAATCACTGCCGCGCCATAACGGCGACACAGCTTGGCTTGGCGCAAAAACTCGCTTTCGCCTTCTTTCATCGAAATCGAGTTTACAATCGATTTGCCTTGCACGCATTTTAAACCAGCTTCGATCACACTCCATTTGGATGAGTCAATCATCACGGGGACGCGCGCAATATCAGGCTCGCTGGCGATTAAATTCAAAAAGTGCGTCATGGCTTTTACGGCGTCCAACATGCCTTCATCCATGTTGATATCGATGACTTGCGCGCCATTCTCTACCTGTTGTCGCGCTACCGAAAGCGCTTCTTCATATTGTTCGTTAATGATCATGCGTGCGAAGGCTTTACTGCCGGTGACGTTAGTGCGCTCGCCGACATTAACGAATAAAGACTCATCATTAATGATAAAAGGCTCTAGCCCTGCAAGGCGCATGGATATTGGCTGCTGGAGCACCTTTCTAGGCGAAATGTTTTTAACTTGTTCGTAAATCGCATTAATATGCGCTGGCGTAGTACCGCAGCAACCACCCGCGATATTGATAAAGCCGCTTTCAGCAAACTCTTTCACTAAGCTAGAAGTCACATTTGGCGTTTCATCAAACCCCGTATCGGACATAGGATTTGGTAGTCCCGCGTTAGGGTAAATACACACGAAAGTATTGGCAATTTTGGATATTTCTTCAGCATATGGACGCATTAAAGTCGCCCCCAATGCGCAATTTAATCCCACTGTAAGCGGTTTAGCATGCCGCACAGAATGCCAAAATGCTGTCACGGTTTGGCCTGACAAAATACGGCCTGATGCATCGGTCACAGTGCCTGAAATCATAATCGGCAATTTATAGCCAAGTTCTTCAAAAAATGTATCAATGGCAAACAACGCGGCTTTGCAATTGAGTGTATCGAAGATAGTTTCGACCATTAAAATATCTGCACCACCTTCTACCAATGCTCGCGTTTGCTCTAAGTAAGCATTCACTAACTGATCAAAATTCACATTGCGCGCCGCGGGGTTGTTTACGTCGGGTGAAATGCTCGCAGTTTTGGGCGTTGGGCCTAATGCACCCGCGACGAAGCGAGGCTTATCAGGCGTGCTGTACTTTAAACAAGCCGCTTTTGCCAGTTTGGCCGCTTGCACATTCATTTCATAAACCAAATGCGCCATGTGGTAATCGTCTTGCGCCACAGTGGTTGCACCAAAGGTATTAGTTTCAATAATATCCGCACCTGCGGCCAAATATTGCTCGTGAATTTCTTGAATGATTTGCGGCTGGGTAAGGCTAAGCAGCTCGTTATTGCCCTTAACAAACAGCTCGCGCTGACCAGCCGGCGCTTTAAAATCTACAAAGCGATCGCCACGATAATCTGCTTCAGTCAGCTTATATTGCTGAATCATGGTACCCATCGCACCATCTAAAATGAGGATGCGCGTTTGCAATAAAGCACGTAATTGCGCTTCAATGCCTAAGTGATTGTTAGCTAAATTTTTTGAGTTCATGTGGCTTATGGTTCATTTAACCCTGATTTAGTGCATCAAGACCGTGACCTAAAGCCTTATTTTATCATGTTGTAACCATTTCAATCTGCCATTTCAATCTGTGACTTCAATCTTAGTATAGCTAGTAAAAAAGCGATGCCCTAGGATCGCTAGGAGCATCGCTTTTCAAAATAGGACTACTTACTTAGCTGCTTCTGGAGCTGCTGGCGCAGCTTCTGCTTTTTCCGCTTTGTGTGATTTATGCGCTTTATGCATATGTTTGTGTTTCATTGGTGCCGCTGATGTAGCTTTTTCAACTTTAGTTGCATCAGTCGCCGCGGCTGGTTCAACTGCAAAAGCACTTACTGAAACTGTTGCTGCAAAAACACCTGCAAATAATGCTGACAATAATTTGTTCATGATAAATTTCCTTTAATAAATAATAAATTTGATTGGTTTGTATTAGTTATGTCTGCTTACTTAAGTTTTAAGTCTGTTTTTTTTGCGTCTGGTGCAAATAGTTTTTTAACAGTTGCTTTTATACCAGTATCTTTCTTGGCTACAACTTTACTTGTTGCAACTTTGGCTGTTGGTGCTGCTTTAGACGCTGATGCTGTTGTTGCCACGACTGGTTTTGCTGTATCTACTGCAAAAGCACTAACACTCAAACTGCCTAAAAATAATCCTGTTACTAAAACTGATAAATATTTATTCATTTAAAACTCCTAATCAATATAAAATTAACCCTGTTTAACTTAGTTCACATCAAAGGCAACCTCTTAATTGCTGCCTGTGAGATAAACTATACGCAGCCAAACTTACTGCAACCTTACAATGTCCAATTCTTTTGACTCCACCATTCAACCCATGCGTATATTTATAGTAGAAGATGATTTAGTATTAGCCGATGGCCTCAAAAATTCGCTGATGCAATCTGGTTATGCTATCGATTTGGTTACTAACGGTGCTGACGCTGATGGTGTGCTGATCTATCAGCCATTTGATTTGGTGCTGTTAGATCTAGATCTACCTAAGCTAAGCGGCTTCGAGGTGTTGAAGCGCTTGCGTTCACGCGGTAGCAAAATTCCTGTACTAATTTTAACGGCTAACGACAACTTAGATGACCGTGTAAAAGGTTTAGATTTAGGCGCAGATGATTATTTAAGCAAGCCATTTAATTTGGCTGAACTAGAGGCGCGTGTGCGGGCGTTGATACGACGCGGCCAAGCAGGTGGAAGCGCGCTTGTTACGGTTGGTAAACTGCAATTAGATACCGCTAGTCGCATCGCCACATACAATAAAGCTAGCCTAAATTTATCTGCCAGAGAACTAGCTGTGCTAGAAATTTTAATGCTAAAAACTGGGAAAGTGGTCAATAAAGAACAAATGTTAGAGAAATTGTGCAACTTTGATGAAGATATTAGCGATAACGCGCTGGAGGTCTACTTGCATCGCTTACGAAAAAAATTAAATCATTCTGACATTAATATACTTACTATCCGCGGCCTTGGTTATTTACTAGAAACAAAATCACTTGTTAAAACTTAAGCAATTTTTACCTCAGGCATCATTAAAAAACCAACTTTTTAGTTGGCTGCTCATTCTACTTTTACCACTTATTTTTATTTCGACCGTGGCAGGCTATTTTTTAACTAATCATTACATTAATCTAACCTATGATAAATCTTTATACCGCACCGCCCTCGCGTTGGCAGATCAAGTAAGCCTTGAAGAATTAGGGGTTCAGGTCAACCTTCCACAGATTGCCAAAGATTTATTAGAGTTCGATGAGGAAGATGACGTATATTTTCGCATCCTTGGTCCAAAGGGAGATCTAATTTCCACACACACCGCTTTACCTTTACCTAAAACTTATCCTGCTGCAGATAAATTTCTTTATTACGACACGATGCGCAACTCAGAAAAAATACGCGTCATTGTTTATACGCTAGCAATTTCTACTGATTCCATAGTCAATACTAACAATCAAAATGTATATGTTCTTGTGGGTGAAACACTTAAAAAACGCACCCTTATGGCTGACAAAATTATATTGAGTATGTTGCTGCCTCAATTGCTGATTATTTTGCTGATTGGCGCGTTATTGTTTTTTGGTATTCGACATGGCTTAAAGCCATTAGAAAAACTGAAATCTGAATTGGGTCACCGTGATATTAACGATTTAAGTCCTGTTGACAACACAAAAGCGCCAGCAGAATTACAGCCCTTGCTAAGTGCTTTTAACGATTTATTGGCTAGAGTAAGTGGCACTATTGCTAAGCAACAACGTTTTATTGCTGAAGCCTCGCATCAACTCAAAACACCACTTGCTGGCCTTAAAACTCAAGCGGAATTGGCTTTACGCGAAAAAAATCCGAGCAAAATATCGCATGCTCTCAATCAGATTAACCAAGCCAGCGGTAATTTATCGCATTTGGTTAATCAGTTGCTCACACTTACCAAGGCCGAACCTGACGGTGCAGTTTTTATAGAAATTAAATCTATTGATTTGCGAAAATTAGCCCAAGAAGTAACGAGTGACTGGGTGTCTGTAGCATTAAAAAAAAGTATCGATTTAGGTTTTTCTTGCGAGTTACAAACTGCTTTAATTCAAGGCAATGCAATGCTATTGCGCGAGCTAATGAACAACCTAATTGATAATGCAATACGCTACACACCTACTAATGGCAAAATTACAGTGGGATTTCGGTTAGATAATGCGAAGCTAGTTTTTTATGTGCAAGACAACGGCATGGGCATTTCTAGCGAATATCAATCTCTAATATTTGAACGGTTTTATCGTGTGCTTGGCACTCAACAAGAAGGTTGTGGCTTGGGGTTGAATATTGTGCAAGAAATTGCTGAAAGACATCATGCTTCCGTTTCTGTGAAGAGCGCTGGTGAAGGTAGAGGCGCGCAGTTTGAAGTATATTTTCCTTACTGAGACTTAAGCATTAACGGTTACACTACTAAAACGCTAAAGCAAGGTGTGTATCGCAAGAGCAATCAAAAGGCGTGATTAGCATTTAACTATTTTAGGATTCTGAATTTATCTTTAGAACCAAATTATGACCAAGCTTGATAACCGAAGGATTGCGTTCATTCCATTTAAAGATTCTACCAATGGTTACATTGCTAGGATGCAGTTTTTATTATCAAACTTCGGCGAAATAGAACCAGCCATCAGCCCAAAAGAAGCACTTATTGAACTGTTAAAAGGCAACCTAAAAAGTTACGACATTGTTTGGGTAAATTTTATCGATAATGAATTGTTAAACTCTACTGGTCGCTTGAGTTTATTGAATCTTGTGAGATTATTTACGAGAACAGCTATTATGGTCTTGCTGGCTAAACAATCTGTTTTTGTTCGGCATAACCATTATCCACATGCTACTCACCCTAAACGCGTTGCGTTAATAACCATGATAGTCAACGTTTATGAGCTCTTGTTTGACGTGGTAGTCACCCATTCTGGCGCAGAGACTACAAATGATAAAGTTTATTGTCCGCACCCGCTATATACCTTGGCAGATAATGCCGATAGTGGGAATGTATTATTGCCAAAACTGCCTACTGAATACTTTATTGTTTTTGGGCGTATTTTACCCTATAAAAAAATTGAATCCTTGATTAAAAACTTTCCAGCCAATAAGGTGCTTGTTGTTGCTGGTGCGGTAGGCGATAAAAATTATGCGGCCAGCTTAAGCCATATTAAACAAGACAATTTTATTTTTCTGCCTGGCTACCTTTCTGAAACTGAAGCGCAAAAGTTGGTTGCTGGCGCCAAGGCTGTCATTATTTCGCATTCAGACAAAGATATCGTGGTGAGTGGTACTTTTTTCTACGCGATGACATTGGGCAAGCCTGTTTTTGCGGTTGAAACTAAATTTTTAAAATGGATTAAGCCTAGAATTTTGCCAGAATTGCTTTTTTTGGCTCAAAACGTCAATGCGCTTTGTAGTTTGATTAGTGATGTTTTTTTAAATGCTAATGCAATAAACAGCACTGAAACTATACAAAATGAATTTGGCGATAAAGCCATTATTACAGCACTATCAAAAATTTTGGTCTAAGGCATCAGCATAGAAGAATAAAAGCAAATGCAGGGTATCGATGTAGGTGACTAGCAAAAATTTAAACATGAATTAACATAATATACCTGCCCTCAGAGGCAGTACCCATGAGGGTCGCAGGGCACATATTTTTTCGGTTTCAAGCGCCTTATATCTTTAAATTTCACCACGTCTGTATTGCACCGCTTCAGCAATATGCACGGGTTTAATAGCCACTTCACCTGCCAAATCGGCGATGGTTCTGGCGACTTTTAAAATACGATGATAAGCGCGCGCAGATAAATTAAGCCGTGAAATGGCGGTTTTAAGTAGCGTTAAACCTACATCGTCAGGTTGGCAAAATTCATCAATCTCCAAGCTACCTAGTGCAAAATTGGCTTTGCCTTGGCGTTTTAGCTGTAATTCGCGGGCTTTTTCTACCCGTGCTCGAATTACTGTACTGTTTTCGGCCAATGTTGCAGAAGTCATTTCCTCTTCTTTTAAGGCTGGCACTTCAATGAGCAAGTCAATTCGGTCTAACAAGGGACCTGAGATTTTACCGCGGTAGCGCGCCACATTATCGGGCGTGCATCTGCACTTGTTGTTGAAATGCCCTAAATAACCGCACGGGCAAGGGTTCATAGCAGCGAACAACTGAAACGATGCGGGGAAATCTGCCTGCCGCGCCGCGCGGCTGATGGTGATGTGGCCGCTTTCTAATGGCTCACGCAAGACTTCTAGCACTTTTCTATCGAACTCGGGCAGTTCATCTAAAAACAATACGCCATGATGCGCCAAACTAATTTCACCAGGGCGAGGAATGCCGCCGCCGCCCACCAACGCTACGCCTGATGCTGTGTGGTGCGGGCTTCTAAAAGGTCTGCGCTTCCAATTTTCTAATTTATAGGCACCATTTAATGATAGAATGGCGGCAGATTCTAGCGCTTCAGCTTCAGTCATACTGGGTAATATGCCCGCAAAGCGGCTGGCAAGCATACTTTTGCCCGTGCCTGGTGGGCCACTCATCAATACGCTATGGCCACCAGCCGCGGCTATTTCTAATGCTCGCTTGGCCTGACTTTGACCTTTGACTTCATTAAAATCTGGGTAATGAATGGGCTGGCTTTGTGTGATTGATTCAAATTGCTTAAGCGCTGTATGCCCACTTAAATGCGCACAAACCTCAAGTAATGAATTTGCGGGATAAATAATGGCATCTTTTACCAAACTCGCTTCTTGTGCGCTTAATTGCGGCAAAATAAAAGCGCGCTTATTTGGTGCATGTTTATTGTCTATACCAATTGCATGCACCATTTGATAAGTCATCGCCAGCGCACCGCGGATTGGACGCAACTCGCCTGTCAGCGCCAATTCACCTGCTATTTCATAATTTTTTAATGACTCTTTTGGAATCTGGCCACTTGCCGCCAAAATGCCCAATGCGATGGGCAAATCGTAGCGCCCACTTTCTTTCGGTAAATCGGCAGGGGCTAGGTTTACAGTAATGCGCCTCGCTGGGAACTCAAACTGTGCAGTTTGTATCGCGGCACGCACGCGGTCTTTACTTTCTTTCACTTCCGCTTCTGGAAGCCCAACAATCGTAAAGCTAGGCAACCCATTAGCGAGATGCA
Source organism: Methylotenera sp. (assembly GCA_031379885.1). Taxonomy (GTDB): domain Bacteria; phylum Pseudomonadota; class Gammaproteobacteria; order Burkholderiales; family Methylophilaceae; genus Methylotenera_A. The sequence goes on along the minus strand of JANNFN010000181.1, from coordinate 45,033 downwards.
CCTCCACCACTACTTCTGGTGCATCCATCCCACTTAGTGCGCGGCTATATAATACGGCTAAACTCATTACTTTTGCTTAAGCCGAGCTTCAATTGCGGCAAGTTTTGCCTCTAACAAATGAAGCATTTCACGCGTGTTCCGCAACACTTCTGCTTGCACATCAAACTCTTCGCGCGAAACAAGCTCCATTTTGGTGAATGTGCCCCGAATTAGTGCATTTATGTTTTTTTCGACATCTGCCAATGGACTTAATTTTATCATCTCATTGATTTTATTAGATATTTCATTAATTTTTTCTGTATTTAACATGGCGATTCCTAAATATCTATTGATTTTTAATTGTAGTTTAGCAGATTTTTGCAGCTAAACTATAATTTAGAATTGTTCATATATTATTTATACTATTGATTATAAACATATTTTTGGTTGGCACGTGCTTTGCTTATGTGAAATGTGGCATTTGTTTATTTTGTAGTTAAAACTGAAGGGGGTTAGAAATGAAATTCGTATCCGCAATTATCAAGCCGTTTAAGCTTGACGAAGTGCGTGAAGCCTTGTCTGCCATTGGCGTGCAAGGCATTACGGTAACTGAAGTAAAAGGCTTTGGCCGCCAAAAAGGTCACACAGAGCTTTATCGTGGCGCAGAATATGTAGTGGATTTTTTGCCAAAAGTTAAGTTAGAAGTGGCCATTAAAGATGACATGCTTGACCAAGTAGTTGATGCGATTGAGAAATCTGCAGCAACGGGCAAAATTGGTGATGGCAAAATTTTTGTGTTCAATTTAGAGCAAGTTTATCGTATACGTACCGGTGAAACCGGTCCTGATGCACTTTAAGGGGTAATGACATGAAGAAATTTTTATCTGTATTATCGTTAGTTGCCCTAGTTGGTTTTGGGTTTACTAGTAATTTAAGTTTTGCTGATGATATGGCAACCGCGACTACTGAAGCAGCAACTGCGACAGTTGAAGCAGTTGCAGAAGCAGCGACGGCAGTAGATGATGCTGTTACCACCGCAGCGCCAGCAGAAGCTACACCTGCTGAGGCAGCCGCAGCTCCAGCGCCTGTTCCAAATAAGGGTGATACCGCTTGGATGATCGTTGCTACAGTACTGGTGTTAATGATGTGTGTACCGGGCTTGGGTTTATTTTATGGTGGTATGGCACGTCAAAAAAATATGCTCTCTATATTAATGCAAACATTTATGATCACCTGCGTATTAGGGGTTTTATGGGCGCTGTATGGCTACAGCATTGCCTTTACCGAAGGTAATGCGTTTTTTGGTGGATTTGGTCGTGCATTTTTAAGCGGAATTACGCCTGATTCAAATGTTGCTACTTTCAGCAAGGGCGTTGTCATCCCTGAATATATTTATATGTGCTTCCAACTTACCTTTGCGGTGATTACTCCTGCTTTGATTGTGGGTGCTTTTGCCGAGCGTATGAAATTTTCTGCCATTCTGTTTTTTATGATTTTATGGTTTACGTTTTCATATTTGCCAATCGCACATATGGTTTGGTACTGGGCAGGTCCAGATGCTTATACTACTGCTGATGCTGCAACAGCCGCTTCTGCAACAGCCGGTTTCATTTGGCAAAAAGGTGCATTAGACTTTGCTGGTGGCACTGTAGTGCATATTAATGCAGGTATTGCGGGCTTAGTAGGTGCATTAGTATTAGGCAAACGTATAGGCTTTGGTAAAGAAGCAATGGCACCACACAGCGTAACGCTTACAATGGTTGGTGCTGCTTTACTATGGGTGGGTTGGTTTGGTTTTAACGTAGGTTCTAACCTTGAAGCGACTGGTTTTGCAGCTTTGGTATTCGCGAATACTTTACTTGCAACTTGTGCTGCTGCCACAGCTTGGATGTTTACTGAATGGTTCTTCAAAGGTAAGCCTTCCATGTTAGGTGCAGCTTCTGGTGCCATTGCTGGTTTAGTTGCTGTTACACCGGCTTGTGGTTACATCGGCCCTATGGGTGCTATCGTACTAGGCTTGCTTGTTTCGCCACTTTGCTTCACTTTTGTAACCAAAGTTAAGTCTATGATCGGTTACGATGACTCACTAGACGTATTTGGTGTGCACTGCATTGGTGGTATTTTTGGTGCGCTAAGTACGGGTATTTTAGTGAATCCAGCTCTAGGTGGAACAGGTGTTTACGACTATGTTGCAAACGCGGTTGCACCTTATGATATGGCTGCGCAAATGACTGCTCAAGCGTGGGGTGTAGGTACAACACTAGTATGGTCTGGCGTTGTGGCTTTCCTTGCTTACAAAATTGTAGATGTATTAATTGGTCTACGCGTAAGTGAAGAAGTTGAACGCGAAGGTTTAGATACTACAGAGCATGGCGAACGTGCTTATCATATGTAATCAGTAAGTTAGCAGTAATAAAAACGGACGCTTTGGCGTCCGTTTTTATTTGTAGCGTGATTTTATATGTCCTTTAAGCCGCATGGATATTACCTCACAAGGCGTAAAATTATATAAATAGCACTCCTAACGAACGGACAAATATCATTGATTTTATCGTTACTCTAGGCGGCGAGCAGTGTCAGCGTGTACTATTAGCATATATAAAATATGAACAATAATATAAAAAATAATATCTAAATAAAAACGAAATCTAGGGGAGTAACTATGTTCACAAGCATCCTACGTTTTATTAGTAAAATACTATTTCGCGTTGAAGTGCGCGGCTTAGAAAACGTACCTGCCGAAGACGGGCTATTGATTGTCGCCAATCACGAATCATTTTTAGATGGTTTATTGCTCTGCATATTTTTACCTAAAAAAGCCACCTTTGTTGTACACACTTCTACCCTTAAAAAATGGTCATTTAGGCAAGCTTTACGTTTAACGCGCCATGTAGAAGTAGATACTGCTAATCCAATCGCCATGAAAAAAGTGATTAAATTGCTTGAATCTGGCGAAAATGTCGTGGTTTTCCCAGAAGGGCGCGCCACCGCAACGGGAGAAATACAAAAAGTGTATGACGGCCCTGGGTTTATTGCGGGCAAGACAGGTGCAACTGTTTTACCTGTGCGTATTGATGGTGCAGGAGAGTCATATTTTGGACGCATATCGCGTCACCAGCTTAAGCGCTTATTTCCACGAGTCACGCTTACTGTATTACCCACCACTAATATTGTGATGCCAAAAGCGACGAATCGTAGCTTTCCTACTGGCAAGCAACGCCGCCGTATCGCTGGCGAAGGCATGCGCAGTGTCATGCAAAAAATGTTGTTTCAAGCACAAAAAAGTCGCACCCTATTCGAAGCTTTTTTAGATGCAGTGGATAAATATGGTGGCGACTATAAACTCATTGAGGATATGAACGAAGTCGAAGAAACCTATCACGACTTGTTAAAAAAGAGCCTTGCGTTAGGTCGAATAGCCTCTAAAGTCAGCCTCCAAAACGAAGTAGTTGGCGTGTTGATGCCCAACATTACCAATACACTAGCGCTTATTTTGGGTATGAGTGCATTTAACCGTGTACCAGCCATGCTTAATTACACCTCTGGTACGGCAGGCATGCAAAATGCCTGTATCGCCGCCAATATAAAAACCATTATCACATCACACAAATTTATAGAAGCCGCAGAACTTGAAAATGTAGTTGCCAGTTTACAAAATCTTAACGTTGTTTACTTGGAAGATTTACGTGCTCAATTTGGTATGCTGGATCGCGCTTGGCTGATGGGCTATGCCTTGCACTATCCGCGCTTAGCGATGGAAACAAATTCGCCTGAACAACCAGCGGTGGTGTTGTTTACTTCTGGCTCGGAAGGCAAACCCAAAGGCGTGGTGCATTCACATAAAAGTATTTTGGCCAATGTAGCGCAAATTATGTCGGTTATTGATTTTAATTCCACAGATAAATTCATGATGGTATTACCCGTCTTTCACTCCTTTGGATTTACTGGATCGCTCGTACCAATACTGAATGGCATAAAAATCAATATATTCCCTTCGCCACTGCAATATAAAGTAATTCCTGAACTCATCTATAACAAAGGCTGCACCGTGTTTTTTGCTACTAGCACTTTCTTAGGAAATTACGCCAAATTTGCGCATCCGCACGATTTTAATAAGCTCAGAATCGTTGTTGCTGGCGCCGAAAAATTGAATGATGAAGTGCGCAAAATCTATTCCGATAAATTTGGTATCCAAATTTTAGAGGGCTACGGCACCACTGAGTGCGCACCTGCGGTTGCCATCAACTCGCCTACAGCCAATTTAATTGGAAGCGTAGGCCAATTAGTATCGGGCATGGAACACAAACTGGAAGCAGTTCCTGGCATTACAAATGGCGGCTTATTGCATGTCCGCGGTGAAAACGTGATGCTTGGCTACTTTCTATTTGATAACCCTGGCAAACTAAATCCACCAATAGAAGGTTGGTACAACACGGGTGATATTGTTGAAGTTGATGCGCAAAACTATATTCACATTAAAGGTCGGGTAAAACGCTTCGCTAAAGTGGCTGGCGAAATGGTGTCACTAGAAGTAGTAGAGCATATTGCCAACACAGCTGCCCCAGATCACCTGCATGCTGCTAGCTCCATTAGCAATGCGCAACGTGGTGAAAGTATTATTTTATTCACCTGCGATAAAAAACTTAAGCGGGAAGATCTACAAATTGTTGCTAAAAACCTCGGCCTTCCAGAACTTGCAGTGGCCAGAAAAATTATTGTCATTGAAGAAATTCCGCTATTAGGCTCAGGGAAAACAGATTATGTTACCTTGAAGCAAATGGCCGAAGCGGCCTAAAATTTGCTGTTACCCATTAAAAAATTTGCATTTTTAGCACTAATAATTTATTGCATTGGCTGTCTAGCATTATATTTTTTACAAACTCGTATGCTATTTCCTTCCTATTTAACTCAAGCTGTACCTTTAAATTGGCAGCCCACTGCAGGGGATAGCGCTTTAGAAGGCCTTGTGGACAGCAGTTGTGGCAAAATTCACGTAGTAATTTGGAAGATTAAACAAGCCAAAGGTACCATTATGATGTTCCATGGCAATGGCGAAAGTATTGCCAGTATAAATGACTATGCTTATGCCTTTCACAATTTAGGTTACAACCTAATGACCTGGGATTACCCAAGCTATGGACGTTCTAGCTCATGTCTATTTAGCCAAACTGATTTATTAGCTGACTCTGAAGCTGCCTACCTGTGGCTTAGCAAAAAAGAGAGCCCTGAAAAAATCGTTATTTTTGGCTACTCAATTGGGTCTGGGCTTGCCATTTATACTGCTAGCCAGCACCCGCAACATGATGTGTACCTAGTCGCTGCTTATGACAGTTTACTCAATGTTGCAAAAGAGAATATTTCAAATCTCTTACCCGTAAGCTTTATCATGCGTTACCCGTTACCCGCCTACCAATGGATAAAAAAAATAAAAGGTCATGTTCACATGATGCATGGCTTAAACGATACATTGATTCGACCTAGTCGCGCAAAAGCACTTTTTAACAAAGCTAATATAAACACAGATATTGAATGGGTGCCCAATGTGGGTCATGTGGATGACAATTTGTTTGTCTATCGCAACAACTGGATGCGACGCCATTTAGCACAAGATAGAGCGCCGATTGCACAATAAGCAAAACCTACTTTCGCGCGGCATGCTTGCAGTATCAATCGCTCAGTTCATATCAGCATTGGCCGATAACGCATTACTTTTTGCCGCGATTGCGTTGTTAAAATCGCAACAAGCAGCTGATTGGCAAATCCCCATGCTACAAGAATTTTTTGTGCTGGCATTTATTTTACTTGCACCTTTTGTTGGGCCATTTGCGGATGGTTTTCCTAAAGGTCGCGTGATGTTAATTGCTAACAGCATTAAATTACTTGGTGCAATCACCATGCTGATGGGGCTCAATCCACTCATCGCTTATGGCTTAGTTGGAATAGGAGCTGCAGCTTATTCACCAGCTAAATATGGAATTTTAAGTGAATTGGTTAGCGTGGATAAGTTAGTAAAAGCCAATAGCTTGATTGAAGGCTCGACAATTGTGGCAATATTGATTGGGGCTATATTGGGCGGAAAACTGGCAAGCATCTCTGTACAAATCGCTTTATTGGCCGTTTGCGGATGTTACTTTTTAGCAGCTATTGCCAACACCTTCATCCCACGCCTAGCCGTGGCAAGGCCAGATACAAAACTACAACCTATCAAACTCGCCAAAGAATTTTTTGACGCGCTTAAAGTTTTATCGTTAAACAAAGATGCACGTTTTTCACTCATTGGTTCCAGCATATTTTGGGGTACAGGTTCGACCTTACGTTTGCTATTAGTTGCTTGGGTGCCAGTTGCCTTAAGCATTTCAGACATAAGCATGCCTGCCAACCTAAGCGGTACACTCGCAATCGGTATCGCCGTTGGTGCCGTGCTAGCCGCAAAATTTATTACCCTCAAAAACATCAATCGCGTACTACCTGCTGGGCTGTTAATCGGAGTATTCATTATGCTCTTCGCCCATACCGCCAATTTATACATCGCTACTGCCTTGCTGGTATTGATTGGTATGGCTGGTGGCTTTTACGTTGTTCCGCTTAACGCACTATTACAAGAACGTGGGCACGAAACTGTAGGTGCTGGCAATGCAGTAGCGGTGCAAAACTTTTTTGAAAACTTTTGTATGATGGTTTTAGTCGGGCTTTATGTTTTAATGGAAAAAAATAATGTGCCTGCTATTACCACTGCTTTTGTTTTTGGAAACATTATTTTAATCTCTATCGTTATTTTGGCAGCGAAGCGACTCAAACAAAACTAGGCCAAAAGCTAGCTCGTTACCTTTATAATAGCGTTTTGTTTTCTAAAGTCATTACTTCATGCTTTTTTCAAGTCTATTTAAAAAATGGCACCAAACTTTTTGGCAGGTGAGCAAAAAATTTGGCCCCTACGCGCCATTGGTTGCCATGATTTTTCTAGGCTTAGTTATACTCTCGGCCTCACGACTAGGGCTAGTGTTATGGAAACTAGACCGTGTGAACGCCACAGGGAAATTAGCAGAAATTTTGTTACAAGGCATTCGCGTCGATATTATTCAACTCTGTTTACTCAGCATCATCCCAGTGTTGTTAGCGCCAATTTTAGCTACTAAGCACTTTTTTAATGCATGGAGAAAGTTCACTTACATTTGGGTTATTTCGGCAATTGTATTACTGGTGTTTTTAGAGGCGGCCACGCCTGGCTTTATAGCCGAATATGATGTAAGACCCAATCGCATTTTTATAGAGTATTTAAAATATCCCAATGAGGTATTGGGAATGCTTTGGCGCGGCTTTAAGGTCGATATTTTTGCCAGCATCGGCTTTACACTATTGGCTATTTGGACAATGCGCCAGTTTATGCAACCATGGCTAATGAGTTCACCCACTTGGTCTAACAAAAAATTAAGCCTTATTTGGCCGCTAATTTTAGTGCTAATTGCTTTCGGTATTCGCTCTACTACTGGTCACAGGCCAGCGAACCCTGCCTTATTTGCCCTCACGCAGGATAGCATGGTGAATAGTCTGGTACTTAATTCTAGCTATTCAGTTTTTTACGCCATTTATGAGCTGCAGCACGAAAGCAAATCAAGCCAAATTTACGGCAAAATGGATAGAGCTGAAATATTTAAGCTCACAGGTGCAAAAGACACCGACATTCCTACACTTAAAACGCTTATCCCTAGCGCCAAACGCGACAAGCCACTTAATTTAGTGATTATTCTGCAGGAAAGTTTAGGCGCAACTTTTGTAGAATCTCTTGGTGGCGTTCCTGTAACACCCAACTTAGAAAAACTCAAAGAACAAGGTATTTGGCTAGAGCAACTCTATGCAACTGGAACACGCTCAGTGCGTGGCATAGAGGCTGTAACTGCAGGTTTTCAACCCACACCTTCTGAAAGTACGGTTAAGCTTTCATTAAGTCAAAAAAACTTTTTTACCCTTGCTGCTTTGCTATCTAAACGAGGCTATAACTCCGAATTTATTTACGGAGGAGAGTCACATTTTGACAATATGCGTGGATTTTTTCTAGGTAATGGCTTCAATCAAATTACCGATGAAAAAGATTTTAAAAACCCAATATTTGTTGGTAGCTGGGGCGCATCAGATGAAGACTTACTCAACAAAACTCATGAACAACTGTTGAAACATCATGCCAGCGGTAAACCATTTTTTACATTAGCTTTTTCTTCATCTAATCATGCACCATTTGAGTTTCCCGATGGACGTATTGATCTTTATGAGCAACCCAAAGCGACTGATAACAACGCGGTAAAATATGCCGATTATGCCATTGGCAAGTTTTTTGAAAAGGCGCAAAAAAGTCCTTATTGGAAAGACACCCTATTCTTAATTGTGGCCGATCATGATATTCGAGTACGTGGTGATAGCCTAGTGCCAATTGAACATTTTCATATTCCTGGCCTCATTTTAGGCGCAGATATCAAGCCTAGAAAATTAACCACAATTGTGAGCCAAATTGATTTGCCCGTTACGCTGTTATCGCTAATGGGCATTAGTGCGCAGCACCCAATGACGGGGCGTGACTTATCGAACGAACCTGCAGATTATTATGGTCGAGCCATGATGCAATATAACGCTAATTTTGCGTGGATGGAACAAACAGCTAACAGCAATAATGTCGTTATTTTGCGAGAAGGTAAACCTGCAGCTTTTGGCATTTATGACCAGAAAAATAAGCATCTCAACGAAGCCGCACCTCCAGAAAATGCTAAACAACTTGAGCAACGCTCGCTTGCAAATTCACTTTTACCAGCTTTGCTTTATAGTGAGCAACGCTACCGTCTTCCACAATGACCTCTGTCATTAAACAGCCGTCAATGCTCACTAAACAGGTAGTTTACGATGGTTTAAGCTATATTTTCCGTGGTGGCTTATTCATCAAAAAAGGGCATTTACCGCCAAATACTCATACGATTCCCAACGATTTCATTGGCGTATGCGTAGCGTCCGCACCTGACCCTGCAACTGATGCTTACATAATCTCACAATTAAACGCGCTTGGCATAAAGCAGGTGCGTTTAGACTTTAGCTATGGTGATTTAGCTGGCTTTAATGCACGGTTTTTGCATGCGCTCATTGCAAATAATTTTGCGGTAACCTTGCATATTATTCAACCAGTGACTGCAGCAAAAAACATGCAAAGCCAAGCAGAACAAACAATATGGCAAGATTTTTTACAAAGCGTATTAAATACTTTTGGTAATAAAATTAAACTCATTGAAATAGGCACAACCATTAACCGGAAACGCTGGGCTGGCTATAGTTACGAAGGTTTTTTAGCCGCCTGGAATATTGCATTTAACGAAATTAAAGCGCGTAATATCCCTCTAGCTGGGCCTAATGTTCAAGATTTTGAGCCGTTCTATAACATTAGCTTACTCAAGACTTTTAAACAAAAAAATCTATTACCAGATATTCATAGCAACAACTTATTTTCTGAGCGCGTAAGCGAGCCAGAGTGCTATGATCATCGTGTTTTTAAGTATCGCTGGGCGAGTATTTTTAAATATAATTTAATTAAAAAAGCACGCATTTTACAAAAAATTGGAAAAGATTTTGGCATAGAAAAACTTATTTCACCCGTCGCTTTTTGGGCGATTTACCGTATTCAGCGTCGACTGCCCGATGGTACAGAAAAACAAGCAGACTATGCAGCGCGCTATTTTTTGTTATTAGCTGCCTCGGGGGCACTGCAGCAAGTCAATTGGGGAGCATTAATATGCCAACGTGAAGGCTTGATCGACGATGGAATAAGCGAATCAGATTATCCCGATTTAGAACGCGTTGCTCACTACAAAAGTGCAGATGGCGCACTAGCAAACTACCAGCCATATCCAAGTTTTAATGCAGTTAAAACAGTAGCAAAAATGATTCAAGGTGCACAATATATTGGTGCAATCGCTAGTAGTAATGGCCTAGAAATTCACCACTTTATGCAAGGTGCAAAACATATTTATGCAGCCTGGTCGATTAATGGAAAAGCTATATTATTAAATGATATTTACCAAAATCATGCTCTACGGACCGCGCAGATACTGGGCCGCAGCGGTGCTACTTTAACAACTAATCTAGATTTTATTACTGAATCTCCTATCTATTTGATCTGGGATCAAATAGATAAAAACTTGATTCAGCAATCAATTGATTCTGCGCAAAAATTTACTATTCATGCCCATATTAAAAATGCGCAATATTTCATTTTTTCTGAAGATGGTTGGCAAGGTTTGATACTCGCTAAAGATGCAGATGAAGCAAAAATAATCGCTCAAAGACTACATCCGAACCAGCTAAATAGCCCAACTAAAGATAGCGCTTTACGTCATGCGCGCAACGCGATTTGGGCGATAGAGGATCCACGCAATAATACCCACCAGCTAACAGTCAAACAACCTATAAAAATGTATGCGCATAAGGCTTTTTTAGACCGTTACAAGCATAGCAAGGCAAAACGTAGTTGGAATGGTGCGATGGAACTAATGCGGCGTGGCATTAGTACTGCCCGACCTATCGCTTATTTTGAAAAAATTAATGATCATACATTGAAGCAGAATTTTTATATTTGTGAATTTGTGCAGGCCGATACCAATATTGGTCAGATTTTTTCTGCATTTACTGCTGGCCAGACTACCTATTTAGGAATGGATGCTGAAGAGATTTATAGGCAGTTTGCATTATTTTGTAATAACATGCACAGTCGCCTAATTTACTTTAGAGATTTTTCGGGTGGTAATATTTTAGTTAATCTAAAAGAAAATAAGCTGGAGTTTTCATTAATTGACACTGCTCGACTTCGCACGGTAAACCATACCCCTTTCCCTGTAATCTATAGAGTTGCCGACCTCACTCGCGCCTGTCACAAGTTAGATTGGCTGGGTCGCGAGCGTTTTATGCAAATTTATTTAGGGCTTACTGGACGCAAATTCGTTTGGCAATACCGTCTATTATTTTATCTATACGATAGTAAAGTATGGCTAAAACGTCGCATTGGTAGAAAAGGACTTAAGAAATTGTTTAAAAAATTTAATGCCAAAAAATAATCTAATGAAAATCATGAGGCTTATTTAAGTAGTTTTAATAGTATACAAATTTTGGTCGCGCGTATTATTCATTTTACGTTATGGGTTTGTGAAAGCAGTCCTAGCGAATTTTAAACCAAGGAGAATTATTATGTGGACAAAGCCAGCTGCTACTGAAATGCGTTTCGGTTTCGAAGTTACAATGTACGTTATGAATAAATAAGTTAATTCTTATTCATTAAAAAGGGCACTCTATGTGCCCTTTTTATTTGCTTAAAATTATTTGGGGAACTGAAAGTCTTTTGGCAATAACACCCAAATCTTTCCAATTTGCTTCATGGCACCTGCTTGTTTTCCTGCGCTATCACCCGCGCCCCAAAAGAAATCTGCCCGCACCCCGCCTTTAATGGCGCCTCCTGTGTCTTGAGCTAGCATCAGGCGTTTAAGAGGGTCAGTGCTATTAGGTTGCGTCGTTGATAGAAATATTGGCGCGCCTAATGGAATGTATTTTGGATCTATTGCAACGCTACGTTGTGCGGTGATTGGTACGCCAAGCGCTCCAAGTGGCCCTGGAAGACCTGCGGGCAGTTCTCTAAAAAATACATAACTAGGATTACTATTCAGTAAGTCACGTAATTTAGCTAAATTGTTACGCGCCCAATTTTTAATGCCTTGCATTGATGCTTGATCAGCAGTTAATTCACCACGTTCAATTAAAATACGGCCGATAGAGTTATATGCTTGGCCATTTTGGTCAGCATAACCCACATGAACCTCCTCACCATTATCCAGTTTTACTAATCCAGAGCCTTGAATTTGTAAGAAAAACACATCAATGATATCGTTAATCCACACTAACTCATTACCTGTTAGTGGCGAGGGAATTGCCTCTATTTCTGCTCGTGACATATAAGGTACTAACTTTTGAGCACCCTGCTTATTACTCACCAACTTACCGCGCACGCGCTTATTTTTCAGTTCTGGGTATATCTCACTTAGCTCAACCGTAATTAAATCTATGGGCTGCTTGTATATTGGGTTTGGATATTGGCTAGACTTTGTACGACTGCCTTTAAGTAAAGGTTCGTAATAACCAGTAATTAGGCCCGTATCTGATCCATCCGAATTCGTAGCACTATACACATTAAAATATTGCGCAAAATAAGTTTGAATTGCTTGTTTGTTTGGCTTATCAAGCACTTTCGTAGCAGCACATGCGACTTGCCACTGCGGCTTGTTAACTAAGGTACTGCAACTCTTAAGCCAAGCTGGCCAAGCCGATTCCAAATCATCATCGGTAAAACCTTCAATATCGCTCCAATTAGCTGATTTTAAAAATGCATAATCAGGCATGATTACAGACGGAATAGGCTTGATATCCACATTGGATTTCGACGTATCTGGCAATTGGACTGATGGTGCATCAATGGGTTTACTTGGTTGCCCGCAATCACATTTTTGTGCGCCAATTTGCACAGGCTTTACATTTTGTTTAGCGCATGAAGGTGTAAGAAAAACCAAGCAAATTAAAATTAGATACTTTTTCATTTAACTTAATTCATTCAATCCTAATTCAACATCTTTGGCACGGCCAAGGTAAATGACTCAATCACTGCATCAAACATGGTGCCATCCTCAGCCACAATTTTATAAGTACCGCACATTGAGCCGATTGGAGTCGCTAATAATGTGCCACTGGTATATTCAAACTGTTGACCTGGCTGTAACAAGGGTTGCGCGCCCACTACACCCAAACCTTTCACCTCTTGAACATGATTATTCGCATCAGTAATTATCCAATGTCTGCTTATTAACTGGGCTACAACACTACCGACATTGCTAATCATTACCTTGTAAGCAAAGGCATATTTATTTTCATCAGGATTGGATTGGTCTGGCAAATAAGCAGTTTCAACACTGACAGAAAATGCATACTTTTTACTTATAGCTGTCATTCAACTTATCAACCTGATGTTATTAAACCAGAGGTTGGCGAACTAGGGCTGGCTGAATATAGTTTTTTAGGCATTCGCCCTGCAAGAAAAGATTCGCGACCGGCTTCTATGGCCTTCCTCATCGCACCTGCCATCATAATTGGATCGCTTGCAGATGCAATGGCGGTGTTCATCAAAACACCATCACAACCAAGCTCCATGGCAATCGCCGCATCACCCGCGCAGCCGACGCCTGCATCAACCAACACGGGAATTTTTGCATTTTCGATAATAATTTGCAAATTCCATGGATTTAAAATGCCCATGCCAGAGCCGATGAGCGAGGCTAGAGGCATCACCGCACAACAACCAATATCTTCCAACTGCTTAGCAATAATGGGGTCGTCAGAGGTATACACCATCACATCAAAGCCATCTTTCACCAGCACTTTTGCTGCAGCAATTGTTTCAATCACATTCGGATACAAGGTTCTTGGGTCGCCCAACACTTCTAACTTCACAAGATTATGGCCATCTAACAATTCACGCGCCAAGCGTAATGTGCGCACAGCGTCATCGGCCGAATAACAGCCTGCGGTATTGGGCAAATAAGTAAATTCTTCTGGTGGTAAAAACTCTAGTAACGAAGGCTCGCCCGCAGTTTGGCCAATATTTGTACGCCTTATGGCCACAGTGATTATCTGCGCACCACTCGCGTCAATCGCGGCACGCGTTTCAGCAAAATCTTTATATTTTCCTGTACCCACCAGCAAACGCGAGTGGTAATCTTTGCCCGCAATATTTAATTGTTTATTCTTACTCATTAAGTTATCCACCACCAACAGCGCCAACAATTTCTAATTTATCACCATCTTGCAATTTCGCTTCTGAAAACTGACTACGCGGGACAATTTCTCCATTTTTTTCAATTGCAAGGCGCTTCTCAGTTAAATTAAGTGTCACAACCAGCGCAGAGATTGTCATTTTCTCGTTATCGAACTGCTTAACATTGCCATTAATAAAAATTATCATATCTTCTTAATTACATGAAAGAACCATATTCTACGGCCATTGCGAAGATTATGCGTAATTTTAAAAACTTATTTTTTGTCACAGTTTATTTTGGTATAACTATTGCTTATAGCTAACCATGCAATAAATAATTGTTATTTTATGTATTCCGCAACAGGTTATCTGCGTTATAGGTAGAAATGTAATGATTTTAATGATTTATCGACTAATGCTGTAAAGGTAATGAATTTATTTGATAAATTAAACTCACATGCTACAGGAACACAATTCCTGTAGATTTTAACTCCCAAAAGGAAAATATGATGCAAGCTTTAAATTTAAATAGTAACAGTGTAAAACAAATAGCAAAACCAGAACTAGTGAGCGAAGTTTATAACTCAACGCTGAACCAAAAGTCTGATAAAGTCGATGTAAAACAATCCAACGTTGTAGATTTGCAAAAACACAAAAACTTTAATCTTACGCTGGAAGCTTATAGCGACTGTGTTTAAGTTTGACTTAAAACAGTTAATTAATACTTCTTAATAAAAAGTGGGCGACAACATCGCCAGCCCACGTTTGTTCAGTTATTTAATCGGTTATTCAATTAACAGCTGTGGGCGCTTTGCTTCTGGCCAATCCAAGTGGTAGAACTGACCACGCGGCTGATCTTTACGCTCATAGGTATGCGCACCAAAGTAATCACGCTGGCCTTGCAATAAATTAGCTGGCAAATCAGCACTGCGATACCCATCATAATAAGCAAGTGCAGCACTAAAACCCTGCGCTGGTATACCGTTAGTTACTGCCAAGGCAATAACCTTGCGCCAACCAGCTTGGCCTTCGTTCATTGCGTTAGTAAAATATGGATCTAGCATCAAGTTTTTCAAACGCGAGTTAAGTGCATAAGCGTTGGTGATTTTTTGCAAGAAACGAGCACGGATAATACAGCCGCCGCGCCAAATTTGGGCAATCTCACCAAAGTTTAATTTCCAGTTATAAGCCACTTGTGCCTTATCAATCAATTGGAAGCCTTGCGCATAGGCACAAATTTTTGAGCAATATAACGCATTTTTAATCGCTTCGATAATTTCTTTTTTGTCGCCCGTCACTTTGGTTACTTCTGGGCCTTTTAAGATTTTGCTGGCTTCTACACGCTCTTCTTTTAAGCTTGAAAGTGCACGTGCATAAACTGCTGCCGCAATCGCATTGGCTGGTGCGCCCAACTCAAGCGCATTTGCCGCTGTCCACTGACCTGTGCCTTTTTGGCCTGCAGTATCTAAAATTTGATCCACCAAGAAGCCTTTAGTCATCGGATCTTTTTGTTTCAGAATATCGGCGGTAATTTCAATTAAGAAGCTAGACAGCGCCCCTTTGTTCCACTCAGCAAACACCTTACCAATTTCATCTGCAGGCATACCAAGCAAGTTTTTCATAAGCCAGTAAGCTTCGCAGATCAATTGCATATCGATATATTCAATACCGTTATGCACCATTTTTACGTAATGGCCTGAACCATCCGGACCAATATATTCTGCACAAGAGAAACCACCCACAACTGGCTTGCCTGGCTTGCCACCCTCCATAGGTTCGCCTGTCTCGTTATTCACTTTTGCAGCGATATCGCGCCAAATAGGCTCTAAACTGGCCCATGCTTTGCGTGTACCTGAAGGCATTAAGCTTGGGCCAAAACGTGCGCCAGTTTCGCCACCAGATACGCCAGAACCGATAAAATCGATGCCCTTCACTGCCAGCTCTTTTTCGCGACGAATTGTATCCGTCCACAATGAATTACCACCGTCAATAATAATGTCGCCTTGCTCTAAGAAAGGTAGCAATGCGTTAATCGTTACATCAGTTGCGCTACCAGCTTTAACAAGCAACACGATCTTGCGCGGACGCTTAATGCTCAATACAAATGATGCTAAATCAGCATGCCCCACCACATTAGCATGTGACGGCTCATTAGCTTTGCACTCCTTAATGAAGTTAGTCATTTTTTTAGGGTCACGGTTGTATACCGCAATGGTATAGCCATGATCGGCAATGTTTAGGGCTAGATTTTGCCCCATCACAGCAAGGCCAACTAGGCCAATATCAGCATTTTTCGTGGTCATAACAGCTCTCTTTTAAATAAGTAATTGCAATACTACAGTTGTGAATCAAATTACAAATGGATGATAAAGCACAATAATAAGGCTTAATTTACAGTTGAATCGTAAGAAATCTACAATGTTCTGCTAAACATTTGCAAAGCCAATTGATAAGTAATCAGCTCAAGTTGTGCGTCATAACGCTCATCTTCATCACGCATAAACGCATGCTGGCCATTGAATTCATGCCAGGTGAAATTTACATTAGATGCTAATAATTTTTGGTACACCAACACGCGGCATTCCGTGGGCACATGATTATCTTGCTTACCCCAAATCATCATCAGCTCGCCCTTGATGTCGGCCAATCTATCCATACTATGTTGATTTGGTTTGTTGGGAATATTATTATTGTGTAAATCTGTCGCATAAAAACACGCGCTAGCTTTTACTTCTGGCTGCAGCGCTGCACGAAATGCCAGATGGCCACCAATACAAAAACCCATGGCGCCCACATTACCATTGTACCAATCTTGCTTGCCTAAATACGTTATCATCGCTTGGTTATCGCTATCATAAGCTTGCACGTCTTTCGCTGCTTTATCGGCATTACCTTTATCGCGACCAGCATTATCATAGCCTAACACCGTGCCGATTGGGTTGAGCTCGTGAAACACCTCAGGCACTAGCACTGCATAGCCCTGACCCGCCATAAAACGTGCCGCGCGCTCAATTGGCCCCGTTTGCTGAAAAATTTCAGAATAAAACAAAATGGCTGGCACTTGCTTACCATGTGTAGGGCGGTGCACATAAGTGCGCATAACCCCAGTAGGTGTGGGCAAATCTGCAATGTGTGATTGAACTAGCATAAAGACAAGAAATTTTTATTTTAAAAACGTTATTTTACTAGCTTTGTGAGCGTTGTCACACACAATATCAATTAATTTTGGCAGTATACTATTTGGTTGAAATAACTATTTTATATTGAGTTTTCGCACTTTAAACAAAGAGAGCCTTTATATGCGTATATTACTGACCATCCTAGGGCTCATATTTGCTCATGGCTCAACGGCTGAAACTGTGACCGAGCTTGCTTACAAACTTAAAGCTTCTGTCGTCAAGGTGCATGTGGCAACTAAATCTGGCGGCCATGGTGTGGGTACGGGCGTGGTGGTAGGTAAGGATTTAGTTGCAACAAATTGCCATGTGCTCGCTAACGCTACTGGCGTTAAAATTACCAAATTTGGCGAAAGTTTTATACCCGATGCCATGAAAGCCGATTGGAAGCATGATCTGTGTGTTTTACGCTTTCAATATTTAGACTTAAAACCAGTAGACTTAGGTGATTCTGAAAATTTAAAATACGAGCAAGCGATATTTTCAATCGGTTTTCCTGGTGGACCACCCAAACCGCAATCTACAACAGGTAAAATTAAAGCCTTATATTCACTGGATGACAGCCAAGTAGTACGTACCGATGCCTCATTCGTAATGGGTGCTAGTGGTAGCCCAGTGTTTGATTCTGAAGGCAAGCTAATTGCTATTAGCACTTTCAAAAGCCCTGGACACGGCGCGTTTTTTTATAATGTGCCAGTGAAGTGGGTAAAAGCACTATTAGACGCGCCAGAGACAGCATCACTTAAAACCGATGAAGTTCCATTTTGGGATGCACCAGAGCTACTACGACCATTTTTTATGCGTGTAGTACTGCCATATCAAAACGAGAAGTGGGTTGATCTAAAGATAGTGGCGCAGGAATGGATTGCTAAAGAGTCAACTAGCCCAGAAGCCTTATTTTATGCGGGAGTAGCCGAAGAGAAACTAGGTGATTTAACAAAAGCCAATCAATACTTTCAAAAAGTGTTAAGCCTACATCCTCAGCATGTTGCAACGCTAATTGAGTTGGGGCTTGTAGCAAATCGTGCAGGTAAAACTGATGACGTAGAAAAAACACGTGTCGCACTAAAAGCCATTGATAGCGAGCTGGATGAGGAGTTCAACGAAGCGCTAAAACTAAGCAAAACTGGTTGCGACTTAGTAGTCGCTACTTCTGCCTGTTGAATAACCCTGCGGAACGTCGTTTTGCCACTCGCCACAATCATTACAACGATGGTCATGCATGGTTGGACTTAAAGTCAAATTGGTACTATTGCAAAACTTGCAATGAATAGGCTGTGTGGCCGCAGTTTTATGATGCGACTCATGATGCTCAGTTGCTACTTTGGCGCTTCCTAATCCGTATTTATTGTCTGGCATAATTTACCCATTTTTGCCACTTAATACTGCTAAGCAGGAACGATTAAACTACGCCTTTTTTAGCATAAAAACAAGTGCTCTTTTTAGTGCGCGGCACGCGCTAATCTATCCAAAATCGCTAGCCACTCTGGCGCATTTGGTGGCGTTTCTACTAGTAACTGCTCTACATTAAAGGCATCCATAGTATGTAGGGCGCTATATAGCTGTTCAGCCACATGTGCTGCCTGATTAGGCAGATTTATAGACTTACATACTGGCGCAGAGCCCTCACCAATCAACAACGCTACACTGCTTTTTTGTGAAGTTTTAGCAAAATTAACCAGTGCACTACGCGTCGCAAATAACTTAATAGGCGTTTTAGGTGAATAATGTAGCAAATGCTGGCCAGGCGCTTTTGGTAAGTTGAGTTGATTTTTTAAAGCAGGCCTGCCAGCAATCGCTTCAATACTAGCCTCTGAGACCATTCCTAAACGCAGCAACTGCCAATCATCGCCTTGAACACTCACAATCGTTGACTCGATACCCACTTTGCATGCGCCGCCGTCTAGCACAGCAATGTCTTTACCCAAACCCGCTTCAACATGGGCCGCAGTGGTAGGGCTTAATTGCGTAAACTTGTTGGCAGATGGCGCGGCTAGTGCCAAGCCACTCTCTCTAAGCAACTGCAAAGTTAAAGCGTGACGTGGTATACGCAACGCCACAGTTGGCTGATTGCCGCGCACAATTGTTGAAACACTCTCCTTAGCTGGCAGTACCAGCGTAAAAGGCCCTGGCCAAAACGTTTGCGCTAGTTTTTGCGCAAGCGGTGAAAAATCAGCCGCCCAATCATTCACTTGAGTTAAATCGGCAATATGCACAATCAATGGATTATCGGCAGGGCGTTGTTTAATCGCATAAATTTGACGCAAAGCTTCGTCATTAGTCGCATCCGCCGCCAAGCCATAAACCGTTTCTGTGGGAATCGCCACCACTTCACCATTTTTTAATTTGGCAATCGCCTGTTGTATGTTAACGCGCATCGTTTACTTTTTAACACAAAATGACATTTTACTACCGAAGGCTGCCATAAGCTAAAATACACGCTTTATTAAAGGACACACATGCAAATCACCATCGAAAAGAATCCCACTCAAAGTCATCTCGAGTCGTTAGGCGTGAGTAAATGGCCTACCTGGCAAAAAGAAGTTTCCGTTTTCCCTTGGACTTTTCATGAGCAAGAAGTCGCTTATATTTTAGAAGGTGAATGCGTCATTACACCCATAGGTGGCGCGCCTATTAGTTTTGGCAAAGGAGATTTATTGACTTTTCCTGCAGGCATGACTGCGAACTGGGAAGTAAAACAAGCGCTACATAAACATTATCAGCTAGATGGCAACGCCTTAAGCCAAGCGTACAGGCGAATTATTGCAAAGTTTAAAGGCTAACTTTACGCACAATTTCTAACCCGCTTTTCTAAAAGTCAGGTTATAACGATATGGTCCGAGCACCGCATGGATATTGGGCTTCAGAGGCATGATTCCGTGATATTTTAAGCGCGCTTCTTTGCCCCAAACCACAATATCGCCATGCGTTAACTGGATTTTGATCGGTTTATCGCTACGACTTAAGCCGCCAAACTGAAAAGTGGCGGGAATGCCGAGCGAAACACTGACTATGGGCTGGGTAAAATCTAGCTCGTTTTTATCTTGGTGCAAACCCATACTCGCACCCACTTTGTATTGATTAACTAAGCAAGCATCGGGCTTAAAATCACCAAAACCAGCTTCAATCGCCGCATTCTGTGCTAGCTTTAAAAAACTGATTGGCATTGTAGGCCAAAGCTTTCCCGTTTGTGGATCTAATGCATCATAACGATAGCCTTTGCTGTCTGAAATCCAACCCAGCTGACCACAATTAGTCATCTCGGCTGAAGTGTAAAAACCCATTTTTGTCATCATATGGCGCGGCGGCGCTTGATTTAAAATCTCCTGCAAACCAATCATGAGTGCTTTTTCATTGATTAGTGCATAACCTGACAGAAAGTAAGCATCTTTATCAATTTCTAACTTGTTAGGTTGAATATTCTCAAACAAATCCATTTAGGTTTTAGCTTCCATTTCCAATAGCATCCGTTTTCGATCTACGCCCCAGCGATAACCTGAAAGAGCGCCATCATTACGTACCACTCGATGACACGGAATTGCAACAGCAATTTTATTCGCCGCACAAGCACTCGCAACAGCACGAGATGATTTGGGCGAACCAATAAGCTGCGCAATATCGGTATAGCTTACAGTAGTGCCTGCTGGAATTTTTTGCAACGCTTTCCATATGCGTTGTTGAAAGGCCGTTCCACGCACATCCAAAGGTAAATCTAAACCTAAAGAAGGCGCTTCGATAAAACCTATAACCTTGGCAATGAGCGCTTCATAATCACGATCAGCACCTATTAGCTGCGCGCGTGGAAACATATCTTGTAAATCTTGCACTAATTTTTCAGGATTTTCGCCTAAAAATATTGCGCAAACGCCACGCTCACTGTTTGCCACTAAAATTGCACCTAGCGAGCATTCACCAATTGCAAAGCGTATAAGGGCATTAGCGCCACCAGCCTTGTAACTCGAAGGTGTCATGCCCAACAACTGCGTTGATTTCTCATAAAAACGACTATTAGAATTATACCCAGCCTCAAAAATAGCCTCTGTCACTGTTGTATTTTTACTCAATTCGTTACGTACTTTTTTTGCTTGATGCGCAACTGAATAAGCTTTAGGCGTAAGCCCAGTAATAGCTTTGAACACACGATGAAAATGATAGACACTTAGTCCTGCCTTATTCGCCAAAGTTTCCAAGTTAATTATTTGATCCGAATTTTCAATTAAATGACAAATTTCTATCACCATTTTTGAGTGTGTTTCTGCCAAATCTGGCTGTCCTGGCTTACAGCGTTTACAAGGGCGAAATCCTGCACGTTCAGCCTCTTCACAACTGCTATAAAATGCCACATGCTCTGGTCGTGCAAGACGTGCAGCACAAGATGGCTTGCAATACACGCCCGTGGTGTTCACGGAATAATAAAATATGCTAGCTTGCGACTTATCGCGCGCTCGTACCTGTGCCCAACGCGGATCGTTTTCGATTGCTGATGCTTTAACGCTTTTAACTTGAATGCTCATTGCGATTTCCTATGTGAATAATAGCAATTTACTCGCGTTTACGATATCGCACACTCCGACTCTTGCTTTTGAATTCGTACTTTGATTTTAAGATCTTTTGTTTATAATCAAACCAATGAATACGAAATATGAGCAAGCTACCAAGTTTTTAAGCAGAATTGATAGCGATTGGGCACAACTAATTAACACGGTGGGCGCCTGCACGCTGGCGTTAGAAGCCGAACCTACACTTAACCCTTATCAAGCTTTAGTGCAGGCGGTGGCTTATCAGCAATTGCACGGCAAAGCAGGTGATGCAATTTTTGCTAGATTCAAAAACCATTTTGGCGGATTCCCAGCGCCAGAAGCTTTAATACACGCACAGTTTGACGATTTACGCGCTTGCGGATTTTCTGGCAGAAAAATCGAGACCATTCAAGGCCTTGCGAATGGTGCTATTACTGGACTAGTACCATCGCGCACTGATTCAGAAAGCATGAGCGACACTGAGCTTATTAAACGCTTGGTCACTCTTAAAGGGATTGGTCAGTGGACGGTGGAAATGATGCTGATGTTTACTCTAGAGCGCATGGATATTTTGCCTGTTGATGATTTTGCCGTAGTAGAAGGCTACAAGCGCCTTAAAAAACTAGAAATTGCGCCAAGCCGCAAACAAATGGCTGAAATCGGTCAATTATGGTCGCCGCACCGCACCGTTGCTAGTTGGTACCTGTGGCGTGTGCCAAAATAGTTTATGAACCAAATTTTTACTTATCACAACCGCGCTTTTCTAAGGTTATTGGCATTCCGCGTCCAAATTGTGTTGGCTTATCAAATCATGGCGGTGACCGTTGGCTGGCATATTTATGAGATTACCCACGATACCCTTGCACTTGGCTTAATCGGCTTAGCAGAAGTAATTCCGTATTTTGCATGTGCGCTGTTTGCTGGCCATGCTGTAGATCATTATTGCTCGCGCCGCTTTTTTGGCATACTAGCCGCTATACTTTTGTTGATTAACGCCATCACCCTTAGCGCAATTGCTATGGGTTGGGTAGAGGGCAATGCGAGTTTATGGATTTATGGCTCTATCGCTTTCACAGGTATTGCCCGTGCCTTTATAGCGCCTAGTTACACCACGCTGTTTGCCATCATTATTCCGCGAGAGCATTTTGCCAAAGCGACAGGCATTGGCAGCTCTGTTTTTCAGGTAGGTTTAGTGCTTGGGCCCGTTTTAGGGGGATTGCTGGTGGGGTTTGCCAGCAAAGTGATTGCTTACGAAATTGCAACTTTGCTATGTTTGGGAGCTGCACTTATCATGTTTTCAATTAAGATAAAAGAACCTAAAGTATCAGAAAAAACCTCAGTATTTACTGGCATTGCACAGGGCTTACACTTTGTTTTTAGTAACCAAATCGTGCTGGGCGCACTGTCTTTAGATATGTTTGCTGTGTTATTTGGCGGCGCCGTTTCTATGTTGCCTGCGTTTATTCAAGATGTTTACCATTATGGCCCTGAAGGCTTAGGCATTTTACGCGCAACACCGGGTACAGGCGCGATTATTACTGGCTTATGGCTCACACATCACCCCATCAATTTAAATGCTGGCCGTTGGCTAATGTGTGCTGTTGCTGGGTTTGGAATTTGTATCATCGGTTTTGCACTCACCACCTATTTTTGGCTGGCTGCAGTCTTGTTATTTCTTTCTGGAATTTGCGACGGTATATCTGTAGTATTGCGGCAAACCATCTTACAACTCGCCACACCAGATGCCATGCGCGGGCGAATAACGGCCATTAACGGCGTTTTCATCGGTTCGTCGAATGAGTTGGGTGCGTTTGAATCTGGCTTAACTGCACGCATAATGGGATTGGTGCCATCGGTAATATTTGGCGGATTAATGACGCTGACTGTAGTGGGGATTACCGCTAAACTGGCACCAAAATTACGAAATTTGGAATTACATCAATTACACTAAGTTAGCTTGGTTTGCGCGCCAATTTCCTGTACATCACTTTCATCTTTTAGCGCAACACCTGTTACTTTTAAGCGCATAGCTTCTTTCGCCAACCAAACTAATTTTTTTGCTGCAGCCGCGTACTTCAAACCTTCTGGGCGCACGTTGGAGATGCAATTACGATCTGCATCACTTAAACCCGCTTTAGGATTATAAGTAAGATAAATGCCCAAACTATCGGGCGAACTCAAACCAGGACGCTCGCCGATAAGCATGGCAACCATACGTGCATTCAAGGCTTGTCCTATTTCATCCCCTATCGCCAGGCGCGCGTGCGAGGCAATAACCACGTGGCCTGTGTGCCAATCACTAGGTAAGTGGTTACGCATCTCTGCCAGCAGTGGCGCTACATGTCGAGCAACAGCAAGTGACGATAAGCCATCGCCAACTACAATTAAAAAATCAATAGGTTTAGCTTGATGTAGATTTTGTAAATTCGACAGACTTTGTTCATGTAGCCGACGTCCCCAATCGGGACGCAATAGATAGCTGGCACGGTCTGGCGCCATGCTTTTGGCGCGCATGGTAGAAAAATCATGGTTTTTGATGTCCACTTCCAATGCCTCTATATCTAGCGCCAAGTGCACCGCATCGCGTGCCATAGCGTGGCTTAAACCAAAATCCAGCACTTCTTTAGTTGGCAAACTGCTGCCAACGCGGCCAATGGCGATGCGCGCGCGCGTGAAGCTTTTTAGCTGTTGCCATGGGTCAATTTTAGTAATGTCGTTTGGTTTATCAGCCATAATTTATGCAGCGCTTAATAAATGTTTCGGCATATTCTGCAACATGTGATGCACATTAGTGATTGGTTGTACTTGTCCATTAGCATCCATAATATGCATTTTTTTAAGCCACACTTCAAACTCTGGCGCAGCCTTCAGGCCAAGCACCTTGCGCAAATATAACGCATCGTGAAACGAAGTGGTTTGGTAATTAAGCATAATGTCATCCGCACCAGGGATTCCCATAATAAATGTCAGCCCTGCCGTAGCGAGTAGCGTCATCAAGGTGTCCATGTCATCTTGGTCAGCTTCGGCGTGGTTGGTGTAACAAACATCACAACCTAGCGGAACGCCTAATAGTTTGCCGCAAAAGTGGTCTTCTAGCCCAGCACGTATAATCTGTTTACCATCATACAAATATTCAGGCCCAATAAAACCAACGACTGTATTTGTTAATAGCGGCGATAAATGCCGCGCAACCGCGTAAGCACGCGCTTCGCAGGTTTGTTGATCCACCCCAAAGTTGGCATTCGCGGAAAGTGCAGAACCTTGACCAGTCTCGAAATACATCACGTTATGCTCACCTGATTCATTCTTAACTGTTCCCCGGTTTAATGAAAGCGCGGCTGATTGCGCCTCTCTAAGTAAAGCAATATCAATGCCGAAACTTTTATTGGCTTTTTCGGTGCCTGCAATCGATTGAAATACTAAGTCTACTGGTGCACCTTTTTCAATCAACTGAATTTGGTTGGTAACGTGCGTGAGAATGCACGACTGCGTGGGGATTTCGTATTGATTGATCACTTCATCCACCAAATAATACAAATCCATCAACGCTGGCAAACTATCAGTTGCAGGGTTAATGCCAATCACCGCATCACCCGCGCCATACAGTAAACCATCGAGCATCGAGGCCGCTATGCCGCGCATGTCATCAGTCGGATGATTAGGTTGTAAGCGCACTGAAATATGGCCTGGCAGGCCGATAGTATTGCGAAACGATGTAATGACGTGGCATTTTTTAGCGACCAAAATCAAATCTTGGTTACGCATGAGCTTGCTCACCGCCGCGGCCATTTCAGGCGTAATGCCTGTAGAAACGCGCTTTAAAGTAGCCGAATCAGCAATATCTGAAAGCAACCAATCACGAAAATCACCCACAGTTAAATGGCTTATCTCCGCAAACGCTACCTTATCATGCGTATCAACAATCAGTCGCGTGACTTCATCGGTTTCATAGGGAATGATGAGTTCTTCGAGAAAGCGCTTGAGCGGAATCTCCGCCAAACACATTCTAGCAGCCATGCGTTCTGCATAAGTGTCAGCTGCAACACCTGATAAGTAGTCGCCAGAGCGCGCAGGCGTTGCCTTGGCGAGCACGCCCTTTAAATCAGCAAACTGAAAAGTCTGCACACCAACACTATAACTATATGCACTCATTATTAAGCCTTGAAAAAACTTAGCTTAATTATGCGACTGAATGAAAGCGTATGGCAAGCTTGTTTTTAAAACCAAAAGGAATGAACGCCACAAACAATAATATTACTTAAACAAAAGTAGTTGTAAATATTTTTTAATAAGATTATAGTTCAATTTGTAACACAATTGTATCAAAAAAGATAACTAGGGTTCCGGCTTTAATTTTATTAAAGCGTCTGGTCCAAGAGTTCTCGGCCAAATACGCAATATGCACACAGTTTTGGCTACACGGAGGGATAAAAGC
Organism: Methylotenera sp.; assembly: GCA_031379885.1. GTDB lineage: Bacteria > Pseudomonadota > Gammaproteobacteria > Burkholderiales > Methylophilaceae > Methylotenera_A. Next base: position 19,101 of record JANNFN010000181.1, on the reverse strand, counting down.
CCGGGAGGCGCGTTTTTAAAATGCTGCTAAACTAACTTTTATGCTGAAATGGAGTCAACATGCAATCTGCAACAAACCCAACCAAAATACCGTCTAGCAATGCCGTACCCACCAATTATATGGGTGTTTGGCAACGCCATTTGTTAGAAACTGACAGCATTAAAGACGACACATCTTTAGTGTTATGGATGCAAACAGCATATTACCACATTGATATTCGCTTGCCTGCAAGCCGCACTGGTATTGGATCTGCGAGCATGCTTGCCGATTATACTCAAGATGAATTATTGCTATTAGCCACTCAACAAGGGTTTGCTGGTTTAACCATTGTAACGCCAAGCACAACACAATCATCAGAAGTATGCCAATGGGTGCGCGAAATCGATTTTCAAGCACCCACAGATGCGCGCGATATTGGCAAAATGGTATTTACCGATGCTGATACGGTGATTGAAACGGGTACTGAAGACACTTATCTTGAGGTCTGGCGGCGACTCAATAATAGCCAAGAACCTTTCATTTTTGAGATGACCTCTGGTATGAATAGTAAAGGCCTGAAAGTGCCTGCCTATTTAATGATGACTGGCAACCACGTGGCCTATGCCAGACCACGGCGAGTCACATTGCCTAAAGCGCCTTCATTAATGCAGGCCATAGAAACTCAAAAACCAACACGTGAACTGTTGCTGAGCTGGTTGGACATGGAAATATCCTTTGGTGAAATAGTAGATACCAATCATTGGCAGATTAAGCATTCCACTTTGCCATTTAGAGAAAACCAAATCGTCGAATTACCAAAATAGATTTGCCAAAAAAGTAACATTCTAATTAACAGTAGTAAAAAATAGGGGGAGCAATATGAATGATGCAAGAAGTGCAAGCTCGGCATTAGATAGCGATGCCGCAGAATTGAAAAAAATGGGTTACGAGCAAGAGTTAAACCGACACATGGGCGGGTTTTCTAATTTTGCTATTTCCTTCTCCATCATATGTATTTTGGCAGGTTGTATTACTGCTTTCCCTCAAGCATTGGGTGCGGGCGGTGGCGCATCAATTGGCATTGGCTGGTTGGTTGGTGCATCTTTTACGGTCATTGTTTCACTTTGCATGGCGCAAATAGCATCCAGCTACCCCACTGCCGGTGGCTTGTATCATTGGGGCAGCATTTTAGGTGGCAAAGGTTATGGTTGGTGTACCGCTTGGTTTAATTTGCTGGGCATTATTTTTGTGGTGGCATCGGTTAATTTTGGGGTGTATGACCCGATGTTTAAAACGCTGATTGCGCCGTTGTTAGGCATTAACCCTGATAGCATGAATTATGCCTTTCAAACCACGTTTTTAGCCGCAATAACGGCTATTCAAGCCACTATGATTTATCGCTTTCCTAAATTCACCACTAAGATTACCGATTTATCGGGCTACTTTATTTTCATTACTGCAGTGGTACTTACAGCATCTTTATTGGTTTACAGCCCAATTAAATTAGACTTTTCGCGCCTGTTTACTTTTACAAACTTCACTGGTGCAGAAGGTAGTATTTGGCCAAGAATGGAGGGCATGTTCTTGCCATTTATAACGGGTTTATTGCTGAGCATTTACACCATTACTGGTTTTGATGGCTCTGCCCATACCGCTGAAGAAACGCACGATGCTGCCAAAACCGTGCCAAAAGGAATCATTAACGCAGTAGTTTATTCGGCGATTTTTGGCTATATCATGGTGTGTACGTTTGTATTGGTCATGCCAAACTTGGCAGAAGGCGTTAAACAAGGCTTGGGCTTTTTTGATGCGCTGATGAGTTCACTGCCAACAGGCTTAAGAACGATATTAGGTATTACGATATTTATTCTTAACTTTTTATGCGGCTTGGCTTGCCTAACCTCTTGTTCACGCATGATGTTTGCCTTTGCGCGCGACGGCGGTTTGCCAGCTTCAGGTTTTTTGCGCAAAATTCACCCCACGCTTAAAACACCTGTTGCTGCTGTGTGGGTTTCAGGCGCGCTTGCTGTTGCAGCTACTTTATATGGCGATGCGTTTTTTGTGTTGGCTGCAGGTAGTGCGGTGTTTTTACATCTTTCTTACACCATGCCAATTGCGGCAGGCTTATTAGCAGAGGGCAAAACATGGAAGCATAAAGGTCCATTTAGTTTAGGCGGATTTTCCAAGATACTGGCTGTGCTGGCGGTGATTGGTGGTGCATTTGTACAATTTATTGGCATGAAACCACCCAACGAAAAAGTGTTTTATTTGATGATTGCAATGTTGCTTGTAATGGCGATATTTTGGTTTGTATTGGGTGAGAACAAACGTTTTAAAGGGCCGCCAGCAGTTAAAGAATAGCGCCTTTTAGTAGATGCTTCTAATTTTACAAACAAACATTAAGAAAGGTCAATGTCATGTATATTTTAACGCGTTTTTTGTCCCTATTATCAGCTTCTGTTTTGCTGTTTGGGTTTTTGGTTAGTGGTAATTTGCAAGCTGCCACCGCTGTCGCCGAGCCACCCATTCAAGTAAAAGCGCTTAACGATTACCTGATTTACTTTTTTGATGGCAGGCGCCCAGCCGAGCGCTACGCCAAAGATTGGAACTGGTACGACGATGCGGCGATGAAGCTGGGCGTGGGCACTTATGTGATTCACCAAGGCGACCAAGCAGTGGTTTACGATACCTTTACCAGCGTGGCACAAGCCAAGTGGGTGCGCAATTATATGGAGAAAATGGGCGTTAAGAAATTTAGTGTGGTGCATAGCCATTGGCACTTAGACCATATAGCGGGCGATGCGGTGTATGACGATAGCGACGTGATTACCACTAAAGCCACGCGTGATGCGCTATTTAAGCAAAAAAACGATATTGAATCTGGCAAATTGTGGGGTTTACCGCCAATAAAACCAACCAGAATCCCCAATGTGACTTTTATTGGTAAAAAGGCCATGAAGGTAGGCGATATACCATTTGAATTACGGCAAATAAACATTCATAGTAAAGATCAGTGCGTCATTTACTTTCCTAAAGATAAAATTTTGCTCTCAGGAGATACTTTAGAAGATACGCTGACCTACATGGTAGAAGTGGAAGGTTTACCAACGCACATCAATAATCTTAAAAAAATGCGCATTTGGGATGTGGCTAAAATTTACCCCAATCATGGCGACCCAAGCGTAGTAATGAATGGCGGTTACGACAAAACGTTTATCGATGCGACCATTTCATACATTACACAAATGTTAAAGCATTCGCATGATAAAGATTTTTTAAATGCCAAAATGGAAGATTATATTGGTGACTTTGTGGCCAAAGGCACGATTCATGTGTTCGAGCCTTATCGCGATGTACACACGCAAAACCTAAAATTGGTGCAAGATTACTGGAAGAAAAAACCGTTACCAGTTGTTAAGAATTAGAGCAAAAGTCATAGATTACAGTTAGTTTATTAATATAGTTCTATTAATTCAATACAATTAATGCCCAGCATACGTTTGCGTAAGTTGGGCTTTTTTTATCCATATAACGCTATTATTCATAAGTAGTTTCAGTTTACTGCAATTTATCTCAACTTAAATCAAAAATGTCGCAATTGGTATGCTTGAGTGTCGTTAACTGGTACTTGCAATTGTTCATTTTAAATCTATACTAGAATTATGCGTTAGCTGTTTACAATAAAAATAGCATCTGAGCTTCATGTTTTTAAATTTTAAAAATTATTATCTAGTAGCAACTATTTGTAGTTAATCTTTTAAAGGGGTAAAAAATGAGCGAGACGAATCAGGCGTTGGATCATGATGCCGCAGAACTGAAAAAAATGGGGTATGACCAGGAGCTTCACCGGCACATGGGTGGGTTTTCTAACTTTGCCATTTCTTTTTCTATTATTTGTATTTTAGCTGGTGGCATTAGTGCGTTCCCATTGGCATTGGGTGGGGCAGGAGGCGCTTCTATTGGTATCGGCTGGTTAGTGGGCGGCCTGTTTGCAGCCATTGTTGCACTCGCTATGGCGCAAATTTCATCCAGTTACCCAACAGCAGGCGGCTTGTATCACTGGGGCTCTATACTGGGCGGCAAAGGCTATGGTTGGTGCACTGCTTGGTTTAATTTGCTGGGTCTCATCTTTGTGGTGGCCTCGGTTAATTTTGGCGTATATGACTTCTTTTTTAAAGGCTTAGCCCTGCCGCTGTTAGGGGTTGATGTATCTGGGTTTGGCTATTCGCACCAAATTTTCTACATTGCGCTGTTTACTATTTCGCAGGCCATATTAATTTATCGCTTTCCTAAATTTACCACCAAAATCACTGACGTCTCTGGCTATCTTATTTTCGCCATTACGATTGTGCTAGTTTTATCTTTGCTGGCTTACCATCAAGGCCCTTTAGAGTTTTCACGCTTGTTTACCTTTACTAACTACACGGGTACAGAAGGTAGTCCATGGCCAGCTTCTGAAGGTATGGTGTTCCCGTTCTTGCTTGGCCTTTTGCTTGCGGTTTATACCATTACAGGTTTTGATGCTTCTGCACACACCTCTGAAGAAACTCGCGATGCAGCAAAAACAGTACCTAAAGGCATTGTCAGTTCTGTGGTTTACTCTGTTATTTTTGGTTATATCTTAATATGTACTTTTGTTTTGGTATTGCCAGATATTCCTACAGGTGTTAAAAATGGCTTTGGCTTTTTTGCTGAGCTGTTGAAAACATTACCGCCCGCACTGCAAACCATATTAGGTTTGTCTATTTTCTTAGTTAATTATCTATGTGGCTTGGCTTGCTTAACTTCTACTTCGCGCATGATGTATGCGTTTGCACGTGATGGTGGTTTGCCAGCTTCTAACATGTTAAAAACTGTGCATACAACCTTAAAAACACCAGTTGCTGCAGTTTGGGTTTCAGCCGTTTTAGCAATTGCTTCCACCTTGTACGCAGGCGCCTTTAGCGTATTGGCTGTGGGTTGTGCGGTATTTTTGTATATTTCTTACATCATGCCAATTGCTGCTGGCATATTGGCAGAAGGCAAAACTTGGAATCACAAAGGCCCATTTGATTTAGGTGGTATGTCAAAACTCATTGGCGTATTAGCTGTGATTGGTGGTGGCTTCTTGGTGGTAGTTGGTGTGCAACCACCCAATGAAAAAGTATTGTATGTCACAATCGCAATGCTAGCAGTAATGGCGATATTCTGGTTTGTGTTTGGTGAGAGCAAACGCTTTAAAGGCCCACCCGCCATTAAAGATTAAACCTTGACAACGCTTTAGTCAAAAGTAAATGCCTGCCGTAGTACGGCAGGCATTTTTTATTTAGCGCGTAGGCTACTTACTATCTACTTTTTTGTCTGAGAGCTTGATTTCATTGGGATAATCGAACTATTCGGCACAACGACTTCTTTACTTTTCTTAGGTTTTTTTACTTCTTTGTTACTTTTAATTTGACCTTTTGCCATCATGTTTCTCCTTAAGTGAATAACCGTATCATCATAGGCCGATGCGTAAATATAGGGTGATTATTTTAGCTACAACTTATACTCTATTAGCACTTCGTTACGCCTTAAAAATGGCAGCGTCCATGGCGGGTTGTAGCGCGCAAGCTCTGGTGTGCCTATGGGCTTAAGTTGCTTTGCAGACATCCAAGCAAGTAATTCTTCAGTTTTTTTCGCGGTCTTTGCTTCACCAGCCAACCCAGAAAACCGCATTACTGCAAATTTTTTAGCTGCTACCTCACGTAGTTTCACTTCTGGATTATTAGGCGCAGGTAAAGTTTGTAGTGTGTATTTACTTGGCATCACAAAATGCATACGCCATTTTCCAGCACTATCTTGCATGCTTACTGGCATAGTCATGCTAATTTTCTCTGACTTTGGTTCCATTGTGACAGGCGTTGTCATACTAATTTTTTCGCTACCACCTGCTTGGGATTTATTATTGCCAAAAATATAATCTGCAATCAGCCGGAATCCCTTATTAGAAGCTTCGCTCAGGCTACCCTCCACAAATGTCTCAGCCACAACTGTTGGCTTATAAGCACGTAATTCAAACGAATCTGATTTTTCAATCAGGTCGAACTTTGGCTCTTCAATGGCCATGGCGATTCCCGGAATAAATAGAATTGATAAAATACATAGTAACGCTAGACGAAATAACATGCGACGGTTTCCTTTTTAACTTCAAATTAGAGTATGATTTTTGTTATTAATTCCATTAATTATTGTTAGGATTCAGCGATGCTATCTATGTACGATGCAACAATTTCACCTTTAAAACGTGCTTTATCAAACTTATCGCATATTTTAAAAAAAGGTGAAGAGCACGCTGATGCGAAAAAAATTGAGCATGCAGTTTTGTTAAACGGGCGACTTTTTCCTGATATGTACCCGCTTACACGACAAGTACAAATTGCCACAGATATGAGTAAAGGTGCGGCTGCACGATTGGCAGGCTTGGAAATCCCCAAGTATGATGATGACGAAACCACTTTTGCTGAGCTACAGGCACGCATCGCTAAAACTATCGCTTTCATAGATAGTGTTAAACCTGAACAGATGGTAGGCAGTGAATCCCGCGACATCACTATTACCGTGCGTAAAATGGAATTAAAATTTACAGGTCAAACTTACCTGCTGTCATGGGTGAATCCGAATGTGTATTTTCACGTGACCACTGCTTACAACATACTGCGCCATAACGGTGTTGAGCTTGGCAAGTCAGATTTTCTAGGCCCTAGGAATTAGCTTATATTCGTTCACATTACTGCCGCTTAATGTCCCCAGCCTTGCCAGCTAAATTAAAGTTAGCATATAAGCGACGTGATTGTGCTGTTAGATTGGCACTAATCTTTCCAGAAACCTCCTGATTCGGAAGAATATCCAAATTTCCCTTAGCGTGAAATTGATTAGTTTCCAGCACTAGCTGCTTATACTGATAATATCCACTCTTAAGCTGTAAGCCGCCAGTAAATTTGTCAAAATGCGTTGCGCCACCAACCAGTGACTGACTACCTTTAAATAGCACGGCTCGCGCCAAATCAATATCATTTATTTTGCCATCATGCAGCTCGAAATTTGCTGTAATTTCTGGAGAATCTACCAAATTAATAGCTTGTGGTGATCTGCAAGAAAAAATCCCAGTCAGTGCAAGCTTACCATCAATAGAAGCGCTGCTGCCAAAGGCGTTGAGCATTTGCGGCAATGTGGCATTAAATAGCTCAAAATTGCCTGCAGTCGACCATTCACTTGACCAATCGACGGCCGCCTTGCCCTTGATTGTTCCTCCATAAATACTGCCCTCGATTTGGCTGAAAATAATCTGGTTTTGACTTAATGTTCCCTTAGCTTTAAGTTCATTAAACACAAATTTTGGATTTACCGGCAAGTGCCAATCTGTACCAGTCAACATAACATCAAAATTGCTACCTTGTGGCGTTACCTGAACTGAAAGTGTTTGCTCTGCACTAATCAAATCGATATTTTTAAGTTCTCGTGCTTCAGTAAGTTCGACTTTACCGCTAAAAGTGCCAAACTCGAGATCACGAATCTGGATAACAGCTTTTTTCAAATTTATCTGATCAACCTTCAAATGCTCAGCCTTACCTAAACTATTTATCCATTGCAAAGGCTGCCCAAAATTGTCCTGAGTGAATTTCATTCCTTCGAGCTCAAGCGAGTTCAACATTTTGACTTCTTGGAATAGCGTTGAAGTAACTGGGGAAATATTTACTGTCTCAATTTTTAAGCTAGAGTTGACACCTATCCTCACATTCCCTAACTCAAGATGCGGTTGAGGCCATAGCGATGCATAAACTTTTTCGATGGTTACTTGCTCACCTACACTCTCGGAGGCAAGCTTTTCGATAGGTGCAACCAACATACTTAGGTTAATCAGATGCAGCACCCCAATTAGCAATATAATCACTAGCGGCAGATAAACCAATATTGGCTTAATAGCCTTGCCAGCTCTTGAAAGCCACTTCCTGTAGTTGATGCTTCTTAGTAATATTTTGGCTTGAACTTTGGCAAGAGTCTCGGCCTCTTCCTTCGCTTGGAGTTTAATTTCCTCACGCTCCAGCCTTTCTGCTTCTTGCCGGGTTATTTTCTCAATCACACGCTCTACATCATCTTCCTTTGTGGCATGCCCTTCCTCTTCGAAAGCTCTTTCTTCTTCTTTAAAGGCTCTTTCTTCCTCTTCTTCAATTTCTTCCCATGATCGCCCTTTGGTTTCACTGATTAGTGCTACTTCAATGTTAGTGTGGGCTTCAGTTTTTTGTTTTTTCCGCACTTCATCTGCTTCACGGCTGATACGTTCCATTTCTAAGCGCGAAGTCTCTTTCGCATCTGCTTTAGCCTGTTCTTCAGCTTTAGCACGAATCAGCGCTGCTTCTGCCTGTGCTTTACTTTCTGCCTCTTCGGCTTTGGCGCGGACTTCAGCTTTAGATTTTTTTCGCCCCTCTTCAGCCTCAAGAGCAAAGCGCTCCATTTCAAGGCGAGCATTTAAATTTGCATCTACGCTAGCTTCTTCCTCTAGCGCTGTCTTTGTAATTGCTTGCTTTACCTCAGCTTTTGGCTTGCGCTCTACCTTCAGGCGCGCCTCTTGCTCTGCTTTCGCTTTGCGCTTAGTTTCCAAACGAGTTTCTTTAGCCTTAGCTTCAGATTTTTTGCGTGCTTCCTCTGCTTCACGAACAATACGTGCTATTTCAAGTCTTGCCTTTTCCTTCTCTTCTATTTTTGCTTGTTCTGCTGCTTCAGCTTTTTCTTCAGCTTCCGCCTTCAGTCGCGCCTTCTCTTCTGCCTTAGCTTTGCGTTCGGCTTCTAGTTTCGCTTCTGCTTCTGCCTTAGCGATAGCTTCGGCCTCTGCTTTTCTTTGCGCTTCTTCAGCTTCTCGACCAATGCGTTCTAATTCACGACGCGCATTCTCTTTTGCTTCCGCTTCTGCCTTGGCATGTGCCTTTTCTGCTTCGTCTCGCGCCTTAAGTTCGGCCTGCAAACGCGCTTCCTCAATCTCTTTAGCTTCGCGTTCTGCCTGTAATCGTGCTTCTTCCATCGCTTTGGCATGCGCCTGTTCTAGTTCCTCACGCGCTTTAAGAGCTGCCTTGGCATGCGCTTCGTCTTCAGCTTTTTTATGCTCTGCTTCTGCTTCGCGTGAGATACGCTCTATTTCACGGCGCACATGCTCTTTTTCTTCTGCTTTAGCCTTTGCTTCTGCCTCAGCCTTCAGTCGCGCTTCTTCTGCAGCTTTAGCTTTTTGTTCTGCTTGGATTCGCGCCTCTTCTTCGGCTTTAGCATGAGCTACTGCCTCCGCTTTTTTTCGCGCCTCTTCTTTTTCGCGAGTGATGCGATCAGCCTCTAACTGCGCCTTCACTTTCGCTTCGGCTCTTAGCTTTTCTTTAATTTTCGCTTTTTCGAGTGCCTGTTCTTCTTTCTCTCTTGCCTTAATTTCGGCCTGCTGACGTGCTTCTTCTTCTGCCTGCGCTTTACGCTCAGCTTGTAGCTGTGCGTTTTCTTTGGCTTTGACTTCAACTTCTTCTACATTTTCAAACTCCTCAACTTCCATGGGAGCGAAAATTGTGGCTGGTGCCCAATCATTTTCACTAGGCACAGTCACCATGACTGGCTTGATGTAGCCTTCCCTTTCAAGCAGATTCAAAGCTACAATCAATTTGTGTTCGGTAATTTCGTCAAATTTAATGAGAATTGATTCGGCTTTTGATATGCCATCAACGTGCGTAAGCACCTTCATCAAATGTGAGGGCAAGCCGCCGAGGAGAGAAGCGCGCGCGCGCAACCCTTTAGCAGTTTTACTGTAAACGACTGATAAATCCATCTTTATGTGGTTTAAGCTTTAAGCAGACTCAAGCTTAAATTCCAAGGCCTGATAACCTCTCAGGCACACAGGGCGATTAAACCCCTCAATATACTGTTGTATCGTCATTTTCAAGTTCTGTTCTCCTTGTAAACGATCATCATTCATTCAGTCGCGCTTGGGCGAAGACAAATAATTCCATATACGCACTGTCCGTACATTGCCTAGGTTTTTCATACTCGCACAAAATGCCTCTTTGCGTCAATAACATAGGGCGTTTATATATTGTGAGTTGTGAACATTGTCTGAATGTAGCAACAAATATGAATTAAAAATAATGTCAGCTTATCGTTACACCCTACTTACACAAGTTGAAAGCCATATAAACCAAACTAATAAATAAGCATCATTTTTGCTTTTAATCTAAAGTTTATTTCAAACATGCCGATGTAATACTTAACGCTACTTAAGATTATTAAGGAGGTGTCAGATGAAAATCTACCAAGTACTTAATGAAGAAAACAAACTGTATCGTGAATATTCAGATTTAGATCACGCCTTGGATTGCGCGCTAGATCTTACCGTTTGGGATGATGAACACTACTACCATGTAGAAGAGCTGGCACTGGAATTGGCCTAATTTGTAAGATTTCAGAATAAGCATCCTCAAGGTATTTGTGTAGATTAATGCGCGCTAAATGCGCTTTACAAGTGTATTCGGAGGCTGAAATGAAACTGATTGCTGCAATATTGACTCATGCTTGGCTTGCGCTTGGATTAAAACATAATGGCGCAGGCATGCCAACAAAGCTACCTGCCGCTTGCTTACTGATTATCTTGTATATTGCGCTCAATCTCGCCAATAAAAACATCAACGGTGGCATTGATGTTCAAACACTTTTTGGCTTGAGTTTTATAGCCCCATTTTATCTTTTTGGCTTAAGAAACAAATTAATAGGTCTCATTATTTTAATTAGCGTTGTCATCAATGCACTCTCGCTGACATTAACCACGCTTACAGGCGCCCCAGAAGATAAACTTTTTATGCTTTTAATTGTGGAATACATCATGATTTTTGCCGGTGTTATCAACGTGATTAAAAGTGAGATTAAGGCTATCTAAATGGATGCCCTGCAAGGCAGTATCCATGAGGCTTACAAGGCATCTATATATTAAGTTTTTATATCGCCTAAAAATACATAGAAATGTCATCAATTGATTGCAATATTCGCAAGCCTGCACAAATTTGATGCATAAGTACCTGGTACATTTCTAGAATTTACCTTAAATGTAATAAGTAACCCAATGAATAATAATTGAGTTATATATTTTAAATAAGTTATTGAATCAATTGAATTTTTTGGCTTGATTTTTGCTAAATAAGTTTAAGTATAGTACGAGATTATTAATGAAGATTTAAGGAGCGCAATATGACCATTTATCAAATAATGAATGAGCAAAATCGTCCGATTTATGCATTTCTCACCTTACAAAATGCTACACAGGAAGTTGAAATGCTCAACGAGAGCCAAGAAGATCATTATTTTTACGTTGAGGCAGTAGAGTTCGAAGATAAGTAGTGTATTTCTGGTTTAATATTGCACCAGCCGCTTTAACTAATTAGCTTTAGCCTGAACCCAATATAACGGCTCACCTTTAGTCGTCTTAAACGCTAGCATGCTCATGCGCCTTAAGGCTTCATATGCCTCATCGTAAGATATGTGCTGAGTTTGCGCATTTTTTTGTGCCTCTGGCTTTGCAAACTTAGTCCAAGCAGGGTTTTCTAAGTAAGCTCTATCATGCATACAATCTTCTAGCACCCTTGCTCGCCTTCCAGCCTTTTCTAATTTTTGAAATGGCAACGCTTCGGGCAAGTGCATCGCAGCCTTTTCTGCAATCAGATCACATTCATCACCAATTTTTTCTAGCTTCGAAATTTGTTGCGATAGATTTTCAGCGCCCATATCCTCATACCGATATATAGCCATGGTAATAATTGCCAATATTGGTAAGCCAAATGTTAGCAGCCGTTTCATGTGGAGTTCTTAACATTCAGCGCTTTTACTGGATGCTAGGCACTCCGCCTGCGCGGCGCTGTCCAAATCTTCCAAAAGCTCTGGGTTAATTTCTTTTAGTGTTAAACGAATTTTGTTTGTCTCTGCTTGCTTACCCTCTTTTTGCGCCAGTAACGCAGTAGCTTGCAATGTGGCAGGGTGGTTTGGGTGCAAACTTAATGCTTTTTGATAATGCATTGCTGCTGCTTGCCCGTTCCCCAGATGTTGCGCAGCTTCACCCATGTAATACCAAGCTTCTGCATTGCTAGGCTCTTTTTCTACCCAATGACTGGCCACTTTTTGAACATCTTGCCAGCGATTATTTTGAAAGGGCAACACAATCTGCATAAAAAATGGTCGGGCTTCATCGGGCGCATCCCAAAATGGCAAATCATGTTGTGAATTTAACTTCACCAGCGGAGTTTGCATGACTGCTTTCACCAAATTAACTGGCATATTATAAAAATAGGCTTTTTTGCCTGGACTTTTAAACGTACTTACGCCTATTAATTTGCCATCGTAGTCAAATATTGGGCTACCGCTCGCGCCTATTGAAAATGCCGCTTGGGTACGAATCACTTCTACATAGTCTAATGGATAAAGCGCTTTAATGGTGCTCAACGCTACATAAGGCGCAGGTGAATCGTTAGGCATAGAGATTGAGATAATAGGCTGCTCATAACTGAGTTTTGAAGAGTCGCCCATCGTCACTGGCTTCAAATCTGCATATTCCACCTTAAGAATACACAAATCGTGTTTCCAATCTGCTTGTAAAGAATCCACAGGATATTCCGTACCCCACTTGCTGATAGAAATCCCGTTAGCGTTACTTACCACATGACAGTTAGTTACGACCTGATCTTTACTAATTGCAATGCCAGTACCAAAACCATGCCCACCAGATTTAGTGGTAGTACCAATTTTTACCATCGATTGTTTTAAGTTATGTAAAAACTCATCCGTTGGCTCCACCAAAACGGTAGCCTGGGCGCCAGCACTTGCAATCGTATTCAGCAACAAAAAGCACAAAGAAAACTTATTTATATTCATCGCATTCACATTTCTATTTTGTGTTTCTAGTTTATTTAAGATACGGCTCAATCAATTTCATAATAGCAGGGTCATCTGGTTGCGTAGTGCTAGCAAAACTCTGCACTGATTTGCCGCCTGGGGTAATCACATATTTATAAAAGTTCCATTTTGGCGCCTGTCCGCTTGCAGCAATTAACTCTTTATAAAATGGATTAGTGTTTGGGCCGCTGACTGAGCTTTTTGTCACCATGGGGAACTTCACGCCATACGTGAGTTTACAGAAACTACCAATTTCGGAATCGTTTTTTAACTCTTGGCGAAAATCGTTGGAAGGAAATCCAATCACCAGTAAGCCTTTGTCTTTATATTGGCTGTACATGCCTTCCAGTTTTTCAAATTGCGGGGTAAATCCACATTTGCTGGCGGTATTCACAACTAAAATCGGCTTATCGCGATAATCGCACAGGTTAATAGACTCACCCTGCAAAGTTTTAAACTGATGATTAAGTAGCGCGGGGCATTCGTCGGCTAAAGCAGAAAGTGGGGATAACAACATTAAAATTACTCCAGCTAGTACACGCATAGTCGTTCCTAAATTATTGACTACCGTATGAGTAAGTCAAATAACTTAAGTTCCGAATGTGCGCATAGTTACTCTGCTGTTGTCATTCCCATCGCAACTTTAAGTTGGGTTGCGACTGTTTCATCTAAATTATTCAGCAGCGCAACATTCGTTAAAGCTAAAGTATGCTTGCCGCTTGCTTCTGCCATCAAGCCTAAATAATAGATTGCTTGGCTATGCTGATGATTCATTGCCACCACTTTTTGCATATGCACTTCTGCATGATCAAAATCCTTTGCAGCATATTCAGCCGTTGCCAAGTAGAACCAAGACTCCAAAGTATTTGGCTCTTGCTCCGTCCATTTAGTCGCGATTTGTAATAACGAATCCCAATTTTCGGTGATAAATGGTTGAACAACCTGCATGAAATACGGCCATTTATCATATGATACCGCCCAAAAAGGTTGTTCACTTTTAGCGGTAACGGCCTGTTCTGGCTTATTTAATAGCGCCTGCACCCACTCTACCGGCATGTTGTAGTAATAAGCATTGCTACCTGGGCTTTTTAGCGTAATAACCCCTACCAAATTACCTTCGTCATCAAACACACCGCCGCCGCTGGCACCAAGCCCAAAAGTGCTAGTAGCGCGAATAATCACGCTATCATCCATTGGGTAAAGGCCTTTTACAACGCCATAAGTGCTACTGGGCACAGCCTGAAAATGGGGATAACCGATGGTAAAAACAGATTGCTCGTACTTAAGATTTTTGCTCGAGCCAATTTTTGCAACTGGCGCATCTAGGTTTTCTACTTTTAAAATACATAAATCGTGATGCCAATCTGGCTTGATGGCAGTTACAGCCAGTGGCGCACCGTTGTTAACAACATTAATACTATTAGCATTAGCCACAACATGACAATTAGTAACGACTTGATCTTTTGCAATCACCACGGCAGAACCAAGCCCGTAGCTACCATTTGCAAGCCCAACCTGCACACGCAGTACTTGAGCATTGAGTTGATGCACCAGTTCATCGGTTGGCGCTGCCAACGTTGAAGTTGCAAAACACAAATAAAATAAAGCCGAATAAAACGTAAAGCAGAGCTTTGTCATGATGGCCTCCAATTTAGATTGTCGCCAATCTACATATTAAGTTTGATACACCTCACAAAAAAATTAAAACTAACACTAAAAATTAAATCAAAAAATGCGACTATGTAATTCTATTAAGCAATTACCGTTCCAAGTCGTTCTGCGCTATTGAACAAATATTTAGAACCTACTTATATATCGGATAATTCAGGTAAAAAATTAACTTATGATAGATATTTTACAAGTGACAGCTGCAATTTAAATGCAAGAATAGAAAGGTATCTGTGCGTTAACGCACTCAATGATAAATAAAAATTATTTATTCGGTGCCCGTAAAATGGCTGTGAACAAGGCTTTATAAGACTTGGCGCATATGGTTTCTAGTGTGTTTGGTTTATTAAATATAATAAGTAGGCGATAAGCTACAAATTTACGCCATACAATAAAGTTTACTTTTAAGCAAAAGTAAGTGATGGCATATAGCCGAATTATTTACACTTTTGGTATTCAAAAATTACAACTCAAAGTGCTAGCAAAGCGCACAGCAATGGTGCGAAACTTAGTCTTGCTGAACTTAACTGGCTAAAACGCCCTCTAAAAATTAGTACGTCACACATTTGCTAGGAGCTTCAATGCGCAAAATCTTTATGGTTGTTACTTTATTATTCTCACTGTTAGCCTCTGCTGCAAACGCAGCAGAACTCAACATGCGACCTGGGTTATGGCAAATTACAACCACATCCGATTTGTTGCTATTAGCGCCGCATATACCACCAGATCAAATGAAAAACATAAAAGATTTAGCCAAAGATTACGGACTAGATATGCCACAAATTGAAAATGGCGCCGCCATATCCAATGCTTGTATTACGCAAGAAATGGCCAATCAAAAAACGCTACCCAATTTTTACCAAACCGAATTAGGCTGTACTTCTCAAAATGCAACCCGCAACGGTAACAACTACAAAGTGGACTTTGTTTGTAACAGTGCAGAGCTGAAAGGCAATGGAACCGCAGAAGGCGCCGTTACAAGCCCAGAAAGTTTCTCTGGCCAAACCAATTTCAAAGGTGAGGCGCAAGGCAACCCAGTGAACGAGCGGGCAGATATCAATGGTAAGTGGATTAATGCAAGCTGTGGAACGGTAAAACCGTTATAGTGATCACTTACTTATGGAGAAACCAGCAATGACTAAACAAGATTTAAAAAACGCTAAGTTTCAAGAGCATGCAGAAGCGATTGAAAAACACAAAGCCTTGTTAGAGAAACTGCATCTTGATTCAAACACGCATCTAGATGAAGTCACTAGCTCGATAGAAAAGCTAACCCTCACGCTGGAGGAATACCTTAAAGTCATTGGTATCCCTTAATTTGTTAGGCTTTGCGAGAACGCTCTTCGCGTTTTTGCTGCATAAATTCCGCATAAATATTTCTATGTCGCATACATTCACTGCTATTTTTATCGCTACAAGCTTCTCTCAGCTTACAAAAGCAAGTATTTTCAACTAACTGCGTTAGCGTGGTGATTGCGCTATCGCTGGTTTCTTTATTCATCATTTTTTAGTGCCCATTTTCAATCGTTAACTTTTTAATCAACCGCTTTAAATAAGGTTACACCATAAATCTGCTTTTTATCTAAAGATTATAAAAAACATGCCGATGTAGCACTAAGCACTGCAAAGTGCATAAAAGGCTGTGAAATGAACATATACCAAGTATTAAATGAAGATAACCAACTCTACTGCGAATTTGCAGAGATAGAGCAAGCTATGCGCGCCGCACAAGACTTAAGCGCGTTGGATAACAAACACTTTTACCATGTAGAAGAAGTTGAACCGAAAGAAGCTAACTAATCTAGCTTTTAGTTCTGCAATTCACCCACGCAAGAACAGCTGGAATGGGCTAATCCCAATATAATCTGAGCATGGCTCAGTGCACGCGCACCATATATGTGCACATTCAATTTTATTAAGCATCAGCTCTTAGCAACAAATAAATATTTAATCTTTAAAATTCAATTAGTTATCTAATTAATTCGCGCGTGGCACAGCCTTTGCTATGACCTTTCTAAAGTTCAGCATGTTAAAGGAAATTAAAATGGCATTATTAGATTGGTTTGATAAAAAAGTAACCAAACCAAAGCCAGAGGCTTTATCTGGCATTAATCTTAAATACGTACTTGATACGCACCATGCTTTAAAGAAAAAACTGCTAAAAGAGATGGATGGCACGAGCCGTGAGAATTTAGATATCACGGAACTATCACAGGATAATTTATGTGCGATAGGCAAATGGCTTTATGACGAAGGCAAAAATTTATATGGTCACCTACCAGAATATGAAACCGCGCGTAAGGTGCATGCAGAGCTACATTTGTGCGCGGGTGAGGTACTAACGCAGCACCAAATTGGCAATGAAGAATACGCACAAGAATTATTAAAAACCAAATTCCGCTCCACTTCTAGCAAAAATCAGATGGAATTTACACGCTTATTCAGTGCAGCTAAAGCTTAATGCACAAGCGCAAATAGTTTAAACAACACGTTTGGGTTTAAATAGCTAAAAACGGCTGCCCTGCAAGCCACATGGATATTGGGTTGCAGGGCAGCCTGAATATACGTTAATTGTGTATGCATTTAGTACAAATTGTCTAAATTTGCACAGTCCTGTCGAACTCTCGAACAAAACTTAACTAAAACCCACCCAAAACTATCATCAAAAAACCTATTAATTTATTTTAACTTATTGAAATATAACACTAAATTTAAATAATCATATTGCTGGTCTGCTAATTGCTAAATATTTACTGTAGGTAATTAAATTAAATATTTAAGGAGCGACAAAATGACTATTTACCAAGTGATCAACAAACAAAACGAACTAGAGTATGCATTTCTTAACTTCGAAGTGGCTAAAGAAGAAGTAGCCAAACTAAATGAAATGAGTAAAGAAGATTACTTTTTCATTAACGCAGTAGAAGATGAAGGCATTTAAGCCCAAACAGACTTAAAACTAATGCTCCGAGAGGCGCATAGGTATTGGGTTTCGCATTCGACTTAATGCTTTAGCACTTAGCGAGAATGGTGATGCCAAGAACTGGTACAGGGCAGGAAATGATTGTGGTTTAGCCTCTATTATTGATAGGGATGATTGAACAAAATGAAACTGATTACGGCAATATTAACGCACACTTGGCTTGTGCTAAGGTTAAAGCACGATGGCACAGGCTTGCCAACCAAGCTACCTGCCGCATGCGTGCTCACCATATTGTATATTGCCTTTAACCTTGCCAATAGTCACATTGGCCAAGGCATCACGCTAGAAACAGTGCTCGGCTTAAGCTTTATCGCCCAATTTTACCTGTTCAGCTTACGCACCCCGCTCATCGGGCTTTTTATTATCATTGGCATTATCACCAATGCACTCACACTGGCTTTAACCGTACTCACAAATATCCCCGAGCAACAACTTTATTTGCCAATCATCATGGAATACATCATGGTGTTTGCAGCAATCATCAACATCATTAAACACGAAATCAAAACCATTTAAATCACGGCGGCGTAATGCCGCTGGCATTTAGCAGCTCAGTTAAATCTTTTTGGGTTTGCGAAACAGGTTCTGGGCCATACATTTTCTCGCGCGCCCAATCTACCAACTCACCCGAACCCCACGAAACCGCATAAGCCAACACAAACACCACCAACCCGCGCGTCATGCCTTTTGAGATGCCTTGCGCATCTAACAAGCGGTGAAAATACCAAGCCGCGATGATAAACACGATGGTGGAAATGATGATGTTCCACATAGAGGGCAGGGTGAACATGATAAGTTTTCTATTTAAGTTGAATTATTAGACCATTTTAGCTTATCTATTTGATTAAAACATGATGCTCTGGAAGCCGCATGGGTATTGGTCTGCAGAGCAGAGAGAAATCATTGTCTAAACCCTATTATTTTATTTTTTACTAAGTGCTCCATCGCACATACAAGGCTTCCTGTAGAGCACAAACTTAACATCCCTTATTAAACATAATTAAAGGAGTTTTCTCATGGAAAAATTCAATGTTTGGAAAATTTTAGCGCTATTGACGATTGTCTTTTGCGTAGGATGTGCGGGGCCAAAACCTAATACTGGCGCCAGTACAGGAGATGCAGCCAGTGGTGCTGGGACAGGAACCGGCGGGGAGGCAACTAGCGCTGGTACTGGAGATGCTACCAGTGGCGCTGGGACAGGAACTGGCGGCACTACTGAAAAATAGTATTGGTAGGGGTAGGCAAATTTTACCCGCCCTACTTGACTGATGGAATCTACAATGCACACGCTTAATAACTTATTCGCGCAACTTGGCTTGCCGTCTGACGATGCTGCAATTCAAAGTTTTATTAAAACCCATCAGCATTTAGCAAGTAGCCTATCACTTTCTGAAGCCTCTTTTTGGACATCAGCGCAGGCAGCGTTTTTACGTGAAGAGATTCTTAAAGATGCAGACTGGGCAGAAGTGATTGATCAGTTAAATGCTAGCTTGCATCAGAAATAGATGCCCTGGAGACCGCATGGATATTGCCTCGCAGGGCATGGCGTG
>JANNFN010000121.1:0-12450 GCA_031379885.1 Methylotenera sp. | reverse complement strand
GGTACGGTCAGTAAGCCTGTGGTGTTGCCTTCAAAGGCCGCCATAGCTGGCGCTGTTGCAGGCACCGCAATTTTAGGCCCTGGCGTGGGTACCAGCTTGGGAATTAAGGCGGGCGGCGCAATCGATAAGCTTAAGGGTTTGTTCGGCGATAAAAAGTAGTTAAATTAAAGCTTTTAAAATTAAAATAATATGCTCTGCAGCCCAATATCCATGCGGCTAACAGGCCGATAGCACAAGCTGTTTTTAGTTAATTGAGTGCTTTTTCGATTCTATCTAAAGCTTCGCGCAAATTATCCATGCTAGTCGCGAATGAAATGCGGAAATAGCCTTCCGCACCAAATGCAGAGCCAGGTACGACTGCGACATCGAATTTTTCAAGTAGATATTCTGCCAGCGCCATATCAGTTGCGGCGTTAATTTTGCCAGATTTATACAAGTCTGCAATCGCTTCGCGAGCGTCTGGGAAAGCGTAAAATGCGCCGCCCGCCATCAGGCAACGTAAGCCAGGCATCGCGTTGAATCGATCTACTACGTATTGATGACGCTCTTTGAACGCTGCTACCATAGGTTTAATGCACTCTTGCGAGCCACTTAATGCGGCTTCAGCCGCATATTGCGAGATAGAAGTTGCGTTACTGGTAGATTGGCTTTGCAGAATTTCCATGGCTTTAATAATATTTGCTGGGCCTGCTGCATAACCAATACGCCAACCTGTCATCGAATAGGCCTTAGAAACGCCATTTAGCACGATACAGCGGCTTTTTAGCGCTGGGGTAGCATTGAGTATGTTGTAAAACTTTTCGCCCGTTAAATTCACATGTTCGTACATGTCATCAGTCGCGACTAAAACATGTGGATGTTTAAGCAATACTTCGCCCAAAGCTTTTAATTCTGCTAAGTTATATACCGCGCCAGTGGGGTTGGATGGCGAGTTGAACATCACCAATTTTGTTTTGGGTGTAATTGCCGCTTCTAATTGAGCGGGTAACAGCTTAAAGCCTTGTTCAATGCCGCAATCGATTATTACAGGCACAGCTTCTGCCACCATAGCGATATCGGCGTATGAGACCCAATATGGGGCAGGGATGATGACTTCATCACCTTTGTTTAGTACGGCAAGGCAGAGGTTAAAAATGGTTTGCTTGCCGCCCACGCCAACAATCACCTCATTGACGCTGTAATCAAAGCCGTTTTCGTTCTTAAATTTATTCACTACGGCTTTTTTAAGCGCGGGGATGCCGCTCACAGGCGTGTATTTGGTGTAGCCTGCGTCAATGGCGGCTTTTGCGGCATCTTTAATATGTTGCGGCGTGTCAAAATCTGGCTCACCAGCGGCCAAACCAATAATAGAGCGGCCTTCAGCCTTGTATTTAGCGGCTTTTGCAGTAATGGCAAGGGTAGGTGATTCTTTAATGGCTTGAACGCGTTGTGATAAAACGTGTGAGTGAGACAAAATGCGCTTTCCTTAAAACTTAATCTATAAAATACGCGCTATTTTACGCACAAAAGAGCCTTTTAGGAATAACGCTATTAAGTTAACAATCAGCGCTACACTCCAACATTTGGGTATATTCAGCCGCAACATCTTTATCAATATCCATCAAAGCAGTTTGAATACGGTGCATTTCAACAGAATCCCCACGTGTTTTTGCAATCGCACCCAGCCGTTTTAGTGGCTCAAAGTTTGTGCTATCTAAGCTTACCGCTTGTTTATAAGCCTTTTCTGCAAGCTCCACTTTTCCCGAGTTTTCTAGACCTAAGCCTAATGCATGCCATGCTTCTGTACTTTTTGGCTCTGCAACAGTCCATTTCTCTGCCACTTGTACTAATTTTGGCCAATCTCCGCGAGATTCTGGCACCGCTACTTGCATGTAGAATGGTTTTTTGTCTTCGTCTTCTTCCCATAACGCTTTGCCTACTATAGGGAAAGTTGAGATTTCGGTTTGTTTGTCTAGTTTATCTAGCCATTCAATAGGTAAAGCAAAGTGGATGCTACCTGCACGCCCAGCAGTTTTGAAGGTGTTGATTCCAACCAATCTGCCTTCCATGTCAAATAAACCGCTGCCGCTTGCACCTAGCGCAAATTTAGCGGTGCTGCGGATGACTTTTCCTAAGTCGTCATCATACAAAGCTTTCACGCTGCCACTGGACGTAAGCGGGGCGGGCACGCCATTAGAGTGTCCAAACGCAACAATTTCTTGGCCGCGTTTCAAATCTGTGCTTTTGCCAATTAACACAGGCTTAAATGGTATGGGGCCAGTAGTCACTAAACATAAATCATGCCAAACATCAGCCTTTACAGAATTAATCGTGTAAGTATCTTCCCCACGTGAAATCCATGGTTCTTTAGTTGAGCGAAAAACATGACAATTGGTGATGACTTTATTTTCACCCACAACCACGCCAGAACCATATGACAAACCGCCTGTCGCATTAAATCCACGAATGAGTACCACGCCAAAATAGGCGTTAAGTAATTTTTCTTTATCCATCGCAACAGCAGGTTGAATGGCTGACAATAAAGCAGCAGCTAGTATTATAAAACGCATAGTTTTTCCCAAAATGAATAGTTTATTTTTAACGCTTAAGTAGATGACTAATACTTTAACGCAAAGTTCGATAGAAACTCTTGCTAAGTGTATTGACAAAGCCTGTTAAAATTATAGGTTGTAATTTTTGATTAATTGGATTGCCGTTAAACGTGTTTGCCACTTTCCCCAATAGTAAATACCAGCTCCATCAGCCGTTTCAGCCCGCTGGAGACCAACCTGCAGCCATTGAAAAGTTGACGCAGGGCATCAATGATGGGCTGAAATTTCAAACGTTGCTTGGCGTCACAGGCTCTGGTAAAACTTACACCATGGCTAATGTCATTGCCAGACTTGGCCGCCCAGCTATTGTGATGGCGCCTAACAAAACACTTGCTGCTCAGCTATATAGCGAGTTTCGCGAGTTTTTCCCCAACAATTCAGTGGAATATTTCGTCAGTTATTACGATTATTATCAGCCTGAAGCCTACGTGCCTTCGCGCGACTTGTTTATCGAGAAAGATTCAAGCATCAATGAGCACATCGAACAGATGCGTCTTTCAGCCACCAAAGCGCTATTAGAGCGCGAAGACAGCATTATCGTAGCTTCTGTGTCGGCGATTTACGGCATTGGTGACCCTACCGACTATCACGGCATGGTGCTACATCTAAAACAGGGTGACAAACTTAGCCGCGAAATTGCGATTCAGCGTTTGATAGGCATGCAATACGATCGTAATGATTTTGATTTTAGCCGCGGCAGTTTCCGGGTACGTGGCGATGTGATTGATATTTTTCCTGCTGAAAATAATGAGACCGCAGTGCGCTTAAGCTTGTTTGATGACGAGGTTGACTCTATTACTTTATTTGATCCTTTGACAGGACAAATTTTTAATAAAATTCAAAGGTTTACAATATATCCTTCAAGTCATTACGTAACATCACGTGAGACCACAATCAAGGCTATAGAAAAGATTAAAGCTGAGTTAAGAGACCGTGTAGCCCAATATATCAAAGAAAATAAACTGGTAGAAGCGCAACGTATCGAGCAGCGTACTCGATTTGACTTAGAAATGCTTAACGAAATTGGTTTTTGTAAGGGCATCGAGAACTACTCGCGCCATTTGTCTGGGCGTAATGCGGGCGATCCGCCGCCGACGCTGATTGACTACTTGCCCGATAATGCGTTGATGATTATTGACGAAAGCCATGTGACCGTGCCGCAGATTGGTGGCATGTATAAGGGTGATTGGTCGCGTAAGACAAATTTGGTCGATTATGGCTGGCGACTTCCTTCTGCCTTGGATAATAGACCGCTTAAGTTTGAGGAGTTTGAGCGTATTATGCGCCAAACAGTTTTTATCTCGGCTACGCCAGCAGAATATGAAAAAAATCATCAGCAACAAGTCGTAGAGATGATTGCGCGACCAACTGGTTTGATTGACCCAGAAATCACTGTGAAGCCTGCGGATACCCAAGTGGATGATTTATTGGGAGAAATTAAGCTAAGAGTTGCAGTAGGCGAGCGCGTGCTAGCGACGACATTAACTAAGCGTATGGCGGAAGACTTAACAGATTATCTGGCCGAGCACGGCGTGAAAGTGCGCTATTTGCATTCTGATATTGATACGGTAGAGCGCGTCGAGATTATTCGGGACTTGAGGCTGGGTGAGTTCGATGTGTTGGTGGGTATCAACTTGTTGAGAGAAGGTTTGGATATTCCAGAAGTATCGTTAGTAGCAGTTCTGGATGCGGATAAAGAAGGTTTTTTGCGTTCCGAACGTAGCTTGATTCAAACTGCAGGCCGCGCTGCACGCAATATCAACGGTAAAGTGATTTTTTACGGCAACAAAATCACACGCAGCATGGGTTTGGCGATTGACGAGACCAATCGCCGCCGTAAGGTACAAATGGCGTTTAATGAGGCAAATGGTATTACGCCTGTGGGCATCACTAAACGCGTGAAAGATATGATTGATGGGGTATATGACAAGGACGAAGCACAGCGTGAGCGTAAAGCAGCACAAGACCAAGCTAATTATGAGAGTTTGAGCGAAAAACAAATTGCTAAAGAAATGAAACGTTTAGAAAAAGCCATGCATGATGCTGCAAAAAACCTAGAATTTGAAAAAGCCGCCGAATTTAGGGATCAACTTAAAAAGCTAAGAGTTAAGTTTTATGGCGTGGAAATGCCGGATTTAAAAGCCTAGAAAAATAGTTAAAGTTAATGCCCATCCGATGCAATGTCATTTAGTGATTGTTCTCTATGCAACATGAGCGTGTTGGATTGTCATAAGCCTAGGCAGATATAGCTCGCTGCTAGCTAGGCAAATTAAGTTTGTTGTTTACGGCGGCGATACCCTGCAAAGGCGACTAGGCCACTAGCAAACATTGCGATAGCTGATGGTAATGGCACCGTTGACGGTGATGGTATCTCTGACGGCGGTTCTGTTGGCGGCAACTCTGTTGACGACAAGTTCGTGACTGTGAATGCCTCTACCCCAGACTCTTGGAAACCAAAGATTTTTCTCTGGGTGCCAAAGGTGAGGATATCGGTAATACTCGACCAAGCTATCATACCGAGTACACCAAGGTCACCCGGACCGACAAATGTCAGTCTAAACTCAGTGTTCTGCCTTAGTATAGGCCGTGAGCCGATGAAGTTGAGACTGAGTGTGCTTGCGCTATTTGGTCCCTCGCTACTAAGTCTACTTATCGTTTGGACATTACCGTTTACGAGGTCATACGTGAGATTTACATTCGAGTATCTATCCAAATCAGTATCATATGTGAATGTTCCACTGAGTGATGAACTCAAACTAGAAATTGGGGATGTGTATTTAATTAGCGAAGCCTGTGAATGAACTGACAAGGTAATCAGTATTCCCGCTATTAATGCCTTGGTTATATGTATTTTCATGCGAAGCATACCTTTACATTAAAATTAAAAGCTCAAAATCCAATTTTTAAGTCGTTCAAACAATAAACCAATGTGCGCTAACTGTCAAATGCTCTGCAGTCAATAGCCATTTTGGGCTATTTGTTAGCTAAATTTTCAATTTTATTCTGCCCGTTTTAGGACACAATAAATTAAAGGCAGCGTGCCTTATCACTTGGTTTCCAAGCTGCAATCAACTAATTTAAAAGTTCTGAACATTCATTTTTGTCATAATTGTGCTTAATTATTCAATTTTGGTTGTCTTTTGTCAGCTAGTAGGTTTGATTAGTAAACGTTTTTACACTATAATCGCGACTTTTCCAACCTTGCCACACCGCTTGCATGGTGGGTGGCTTTAACCACAAGGAGATTTCATGCGACATTACGAAGTAGTTTTTATCGTCCATCCGGACCAGAGTGAGCAAGTACCTGCGATGATTGAGCGCTATCGCGCCATGATTGCCGCTAGCGGCGGTGCCATGCACCGTTTAGAAGATTGGGGTCGTCGTCAATTGGCTTATCCCATTCAAAAAATCCACAAAGCTCATTACGTTTTGATGAATATTGAGTGCAATCTTGAAACTTTAGCTGAACTTGAGCATGGCTTTAAGTTTAACGATGCAGTATTGCGCCACTTAACCATGAGCACTAAAACCGCTGCTACTGCGCCAAGCCCAATGATGAAAGAAGAAAAATCTAGATCAGTATTAGATAGAGACGCAACCCCAGCCCCAGCAGTTACTCCAGTAACAGCGCCAGTAGCTGAGGTTGCGGCAGTAGAATAATTGAATAAGTTGGTGTTAAGTGGCGTGGTTGTTGGTTTAGAGCCAGTACGCTACACACCAGCAGGCATACCGTTGTTAAGTTTTGTGTTGCAGCATGCTTCTGAACAAGTTGAAGCAGGTTTAAAAAGAAAAGTGGAATGTGAAGTAAACGCGGTGGCTTTAGGCAACTTAGCAAAACAAAACATTCAGCTAGGCGCTAATATTAAGGCCAAAGGTTTTTTAACTAAGCGTAGCGCAAAAAGCACACAGTTGGTATTACATATTGAAAAATTAGAAGTAATTTAAAGAATTTAGGAGTTTCACCATGGCAAGAGAAATGTACAAACGCCGCCGCTACTGCCGTTTTTCAGCAGAAGGCATTAAAGAAGTGGATTACAAAGATGTGGATTTACTGAAAGATTTTATTTCAGAAAACGCAAAAATTATCCCAGCCCGTATGACTGGCACTAAAGCCAGATATCAGCGCCAACTGACAACTGCGGTTAAACGCGCACGTTTCTTGGCATTGTTACCATACACAGATAAGCACCCTGGTTAATTTTTAGGGCTAAGGAGAATAATATGCAAGTAATTTTATTAGAAAAAGTCGCAAACTTAGGCATGTTGGGCGATATCGTTAAAGTAAAAGATGGTTTCGGCCGCAACTTTTTAATTCCACAAGGCAAAGCAAAACGTGCAACTGATGCTAACAAAGCTGAGTTCGCGGCACGCCGTGCAGAGTTAGAAAAACAACAGGCTGATATTTTAACTGCCGCAACTGCACGTGGTGCAAAATTGGCTGGTTATGTATTAGCAGTGGCGCAAAAAGCTGGTGTAGATGGCCGTTTGTTTGGCTCTGTAACCAACGGCGACATTGCTGAAGGCCTTGTTACTGCTGGTTTCGAAGTGGTTAAATCAGAAGTGCGTATGCCTACTGGGCCGCTAAAAACCATTGGCGACCATGCAGTTACAATAGCATTGCATCACGATATTGTTGTCGATATAACAGTCACGGTAGTTGGCGAAGCGGCTTAATTTCTCGCTTTAGAAGTAAATTAAAAGGCTACTTCGGTAGCCTTTTTTTATTCAGCCACTGATAATAAGGTCAGCTAGCTTTTTTTGTTTTCACAAATATGAATATGCCTGTGGATTTTGAAAGGTTTATCACTTGAAGCCCATCACAAAAGATATAAAAAACTGTAGCGGATTATCCCATGCTACCGCAATGGCGAGGCTCAAGTCTGAAGGCATGAATGAACTCCCAACCTCAGGCAAGCGAGATTTATTCGGCATCGCGCTAGAAGTCGTTCGCGAACCGATGTTCTTACTTTTAGTGGCGGCCGGAGCTATTTATTTGCTACTGGGAGATATCAGTGACGCGATAATGTTACTCGGTTTCGTTTGCGTAGTGATGGCCATTACCATCTATCAAGAAAATAAGACAGAGCGTGTGCTTGAAGCCTTAAGAGATTTGACAAGTCCGCGTGCTTTAGTTGTTCGAGACAGTATTCAGCAACGCATTGCAGGGCGCGAGGTAGTACGAGGTGACCTGTTAATTTTATCAGAGGGTGATCGGGTACCAGCAGATGCAGTGTTGATTTCTTGTAATCATTTTGCTGCGGATGAATCGCTGCTCACAGGCGAATCGGTTGCTGTGCGCAAGATTGCACAAACTGAATCCGAAATGTTGGTTAATAGCGAAATTACCCCTCCAGGCGGCGATGGCCTGCCGTTCGTTTATTCTGGTTCCCTAGTGGTGCAAGGAAGTAGCATGGCGCTTGTGCTGGCGACAGGCCAACAAAGTGAAATTGGCAAAATCGGCAAAGCCTTACAGAGCTTAGAGACTGAGACTACGCCATTGCAACAAGAGATTCGAAGATTGGTGCGTAATCTTGCTATTTTGGGCACATTGCTAAGCTTGTTGTTGTTTGTGATTTATGGCCTTACGCGTGGTGATTGGTTGCATGGTTTGTTGTCTGGCATCACGCTGGCAATGTCGATTTTACCTGAAGAGTACCCAGTGGTTTTGACCGTATTCATGGCCATGGGTGCATGGCGAATTTCTAAACATCGGGTACTCACAAGGCGCGTGCATACTGTAGAAGCACTTGGTTCAGCCACTGTGATGTGTGTGGATAAAACTGGCACGCTTACTTTTAATCGCATGGCTGTGCAGCAGCTCGTCGCTAATAATCTTACTTTTACAGTAGAAAAATCCAAAGAATCCATGAGTGAATTTAAGCATGATTCACTTCCTGAAGATTTTCACGAAGTGCTTGAATTTGGGATTCTTGCCAGCGAAACCATGCCATTTGACCCGATGGAAAAAGCCATTCACGAATTAGGCCAACAATATTTGATGAATACCGAACATTTGCATGGGGATTGGAAGTTAGCGCATGAATATTCGTTGTCACCAGAGCTACTTGCCTTATCACACGTTTGGAAGGCCTTAGACCGTGATGATTATGTGGTCGCGGCTAAAGGTGCACCCGAGGCAATTGCCGATTTATGCCATCTTAACCAACAGCAACTTGCAGCATTATCTAAGCAAATCAATACACTTGCCGAACAAGGCATGCGCGTGTTGGGCGTTGCTAAAGCCACTTACTCAGGTAGTATTTGGCCAGATATTCAGCATGATTTTGATTTCGAATTTCTTGGGTTGATTGGGCTAGCTGACCCAGTTCGCCCTAATGTGGCATCTGCGTTAAAAGAGTGCAATGCTGCGGGAATTCGCGTAGTGATGATTACAGGAGACTACCCAGCCACTGCTGCTGCGATTGCTGAACAGATAGGGCTTGCCGTTGGAAACAGTGGCATTATCACAGGTGCAGAACTCACCCAGATGGACGAGTTAACCCTGTGTGAACGCATACGTCACAGCAATATTTTTGCACGCATGGTGCCAGAACAAAAACTGCGCTTAGTGAATGCGCTTAAAACCAACGGCGAAATCGTTGCGATGACTGGCGATGGGGTGAATGATGCGCCAGCGCTTAAAGCTGCGCATATCGGCATCGCTATGGGCGGGCGTGGCACCGACGTCGCACGTGAAGCTGCTGCATTAGTGCTGCTAGATGATGACTTTGCCTCCATCGTGCACGCAGTGCGCTTAGGGCGAGGCATTTTCGATAACCTACGCAAAGGCATGGCTTATATATTTGCTGTGCATTTTCCTATCATTGGTTTATCGCTTGTGCCTCTATTGCTTGGCTGGCCGCCAATGTTTGCGCCTGTACACATCGTATTTTTAGAAATGATTATTAACCCTGCCTGCTCAATCGCTTTTGAAGCAGAACCTGCAGAGTCCAACATCATGCGACGTCCACCTCGCCCATCTAAAGAACCGTTGTTTGGCAAACGTATTTTTCTGATTAGTTTGCTACAAGGCACATTTCTTTTATTAATGTCGCTTATTGTCATGGGGTATGCTTTACACCATGGCATTGCTGAGGAGGCCGCGCGAGCGCTCACATTTACTACTTTAGTGACTGGTAACCTAGGCTTAATATTGGTGAATCGTTCATGGCGACATTCAGTATTACACACCTTAAACATCCGTAACCCCGCGCTTTGGTGGGTTATAGTTGTAGCGTTCACCTTTCTTATACTTGCCTTAACGTTGCCCTTGTTGCGAGAAATATTTCATTTCTCATCTATAACGATTCAACAATTTACATGGTGCGTCTTGGCTGGGCTGATTAGCGTGTTATGGTTTGAGCTATATAAGATTTTTCAACATGGTTTGATGCCAAAATATGAATGAATATTCGTATGGCATAAATTATTTTATTGATTTACTCACAAGTCATCAAGTAGGGTTTTCGAGTTCAACTTTTGAAGGTTAAGTTGGGTATAATCTCGTCATGGCTGACGAACAACTAGATTCCCTTAAACTTCCCCCGCACTCAATCGAGGCCGAGCAATCGGTCATCGGCGGTTTGTTGCTTGAGAATGAGGCGCTAGACAAAATTGCTGATATTTTAAGCGCACAAGATTTTTATCAGCACGACCATAAAACCATATTCCAACACATTGGCAAGCTCATTGAGCATAATCGTCCCGCTGATATTGTGACAGTGGCTGAATCGCTGGAAAGCACGGCAGAGCTCTCAACAGTAGGCGGCATCGCTTATTTAGGCGCATTGGCACAAAACACGCCAACCGCAGCCAATATTCGTCGTTATGCGGAAATCGTACGTGAGCGCGCCATTATGCGTAAGTTGGTAGTGGTGGGTTCGGGCATTGCCGAAAGTGCTTATAGCCCCAATGGGCGCGATGCACAGCAGCTATTAGATGAAGCGGAAGCCAAGATTTTTCAAATTGCCGAAGGTGGGCAACGCAGCTCAGTAGGCTTTCAAGAAATTAACAAATTGTTGCCGCAAGTAGCAGAGCGCATCGACATGCTGTTTTCGCGCGATAACCCATCTGATGTGACTGGCATTCCTACAGGTTTTTCTGATTTAGATAGTATGACTTCCGGCTTCCAAGGCGGCGATTTAATTATCGTAGCAGGGCGGCCTTCAATGGGTAAAACCGCGTTTTCGCTCAATATCGCTGAAAATGTCGCGCTCGATACTGGGTTGCCTGTCGCCGTGTTCTCGATGGAAATGGCCTCAACTCAGCTTGCTATGCGGATGATAGGCTCTGTGGGGCGGCTAGATCAGCACCGCATGCGTACCGGGCGCTTGGAAGACGAAGACTGGGAGAAGCTGACTACGGCTTTGGGTAGGCTTAACGAAGCACCCATTTTTATTGACGAAGGTGCAGGCTTAAGTAGCTTTGACGTGCGCGCCAGAGCGCGCCGCTTGCATCGCCAAACTGGCAAGCTCGGCTTAATCGTGGTTGATTATTTGCAGCTGATGTCTGCGCCCGCGGGCAGGCAAGGTGAGAACCGTGCAACTGAAATTTCTGAAATTTCACGTTCACTCAAAGCACTTGCCAAAGAGCTGGATGTGCCTGTGGTCGCGCTTTCGCAGCTTAATCGCTCGGTTGAGCAACGCCCAGATAAGCGCCCAGTGATGAGCGATTTGCGTGAATCTGGCGCGATTGAGCAAGATGCCGATTTAATTTTATTTATCTACCGCGATGAAGTGTATAACCCCGATAGCGTCGATAAAGGTACGGCCGAGATTATTATCGGCAAACAACGTAATGGCCCGATTGGCCGCGTAAAACTCACGTTTATTGGCGAACATACACGCTTTGAGAACTACGCTAATGCGGGTTATATGCCCGATAATTATTAATCCTGAGTATTAAAATGAAACGCTGCTTAGCTTTAATATGCTTACTTTTTGCAAGCAATCTACAGGCAGAAGTTTTAAAAGTCGAGACGATTAAGTTTTTAGAAAAAAAGACCAATATTGATTTTGGTGAAGACATTCTGTTACCTTTTGTCAGTGCTAGCCAGCCAAAAATTGCAAAAAAAATTAACGACTATTTGTATATAGATATTGTGCAATCGCCAGCGCCAGCAAAGGCGAGCGATGGCATTAAAAGACAATTAGGTAAAGACGACAACGATTCGATGGCGGGTGTTTCGTCGATGCAATATAAGGTGCTGTTAAATAACGGCAAAGTGTTCACGCTGCAAATAAGTAGCGAGTTTTGCGGCGCATATTGCGAGGGCAATGAGACTGGTTATAGCTTTGATGCTGCTACAGGTAGGCATCTTGTGCTGCAGGATATTTTTGCCGAGACGGGTATAGAAACGCTGAAGACAAAACTTTATGCGGCGCGGGTAGCCACGATAAAGCTGGAAATTAGGCGTTTGCAAGCACAAGCTGCCAAACCTTCGACTAAAAGTAAAAAATCAGCGGATTCTGAAGATGATGTTGAGGATGCTGAAGCTTCAATTGCCATGTACCAAAGCTGTTTAATTGAAAATGCCCAGAGTCACAAAGATGAAATGAAATCGGGCGATCATCACGAGCTTGATTACTTTACCATCGATAAAAAAGGCATCGTTTTTACACACTCACGTTGTAGTAACCACGCAAGTCGCGCCTTAGATGCCATCGATGAATTTCATAATCATTATTATTTTCAAGCACTTAAGCCATATTTAAGTGCATATGCTAAAAACTTGTTGCTGAATGATCATCTAAAAACTTCTCAACCTACTGGCATCACTGGTCAGGTGTTTTACGGCAGCATCGGACAATCTAAAATTACCATGAAAATACATAACCCAGAAGGATACGATAGGATGTTA
>JANNFN010000120.1:0-19663 GCA_031379885.1 Methylotenera sp. | reverse complement strand
TGTTACGGTGTGCCCAATGTAAAACATGCACATCCCGATGCAATGTTGACTATAGGTAATTACTGTTCTATAGCCAGAAACGTGCAAATATTTTTAGGTGGAAATCACCGTACTGATTGGATTACAACCTATCGTTTCCCTATATTTTTTAGTGAATCGGAACATATTATAAACTCTGCTACAACTAACGGAAATGTAATAATAGGAAGTGATGTTTGGTTATGTGAAAACAGTACTATTTTATCAGGCATTGCTATTGGTCATGGTGCAGTTGTTGCGAACGGAGCAATGGTAACAAAAGATGTAGCGCCATACGAAATTGTTGGTGGCAACCCGGCCAAGCATATTCGCTGGCGCTTTGATGAGCCTATGCGTGAATCATTGTTAAAAAGCGCATGGTGGAACTGGCCAGAAGATGAGGTGCTTAGTGTGGTGGATTTACTTTGTTCGGATGACATTTCAAGTTTTCTTGAATACGCTAAAAATAGACAATCACCCTAGCGAATAGAACTCACAGATTTATGCTTCCAAAAAAACTATCAGCACTTAGCGAAACCCAACTACAAAAGTTAATCACTGTACTTGCGGTGGCAATTACTTGCCAAGTAATTTACATACAGCATGGTTGGATAAACGATGACTCTGTGCTGTATTTTGAAATGGCGAGATTAATCACAATTGGCGAGTGGAAACAAAGCCTTGCGTTATTTAATTGGCCACTTTATCCCACACTCATCAGCGCCATTCATCAACTTACGCATCTTGAGATACAAACTTCAGCGCAAATACTCAATGTAATATTTTTTGGTATTACCACCTACAGTTTTATTAGCTTAATCAAACTTGCTGGCGGCAATAAAACTACCATTATTTGCGGTGGTTTTTTATTACTCAGCTCTTCGTACATCGTTGGCGATGTGCTGCCAATGCTATTGCGCGACCAAGGCTTTTGGGCGATGTTCCTGAGCAGCTTAGTATATTTTATTCGGTTTTATCGCAATAAAAAATTCAGTGATGCCCTGCTTTGGCAAGTTTACGCAGTCCTCGCGGTGCTGTTTAGAATTGAAGCGATAACTTATTTAATTGGTATACCATTAATACTATTAATGCAGAGAGAATTTAATATAAAACAAAGAGTTAACAATGTTTTTAAAGTAAACTTTATTCCCATTTTTGCTTTATTTATAATTACTGGTGCAATAATCATATTGCCTTCGGTACATTTAAGTGATTTCGGTAGATTGCAGGAAACGGTTACGATTTTTCCTAGAATGCTGGCCGATATTTCACAGTCTTTTCACATAAAAGCCAACATTATGAGTGAAAAAGTGCTTGGCAATTTTTTCGATGATTATGGCATGATGGGTCTCATCATTAGTTTAATAAGCATCACCATTTTCAAGGTCATCAGCCTTATTGGCTGGCCGGTGGCAGGTATTTTTGCATTGAGTTACACCAACCAGCCTCACAGTCAAACTATACAAACCGATACGCGGCATATTTTACGTTGGGCATGCGCGCTTGCACTGATCAATGCCTGCATGATAATCGCCAGTGTATTTATACTCTCTAGTCGGTATATTATTGCACTGGCATTTATCTTGCTGATTTTTGCAGCGTTTCACTTTGCATCACTTGTTGAAAAAATACGCGCCCATCAAATAAATAAGCGTTGGCAAAAAATAATGTTTTTTATCTTAGTCGCTTTAATTACCTTGTTCGCAATTAAAAATATATTGCCTAAACGTGCGGGTTACAATTTTGAACAAGATGCGGTTGCATATCTAAAGCAACACCAAATCTCCAATAACAAAGTATTTTTTGTCACACCAAGATCGCGCTATTTTGCTGGCGCACCATATGCCGGAAGAGGCTATGAATATTGGGATTACACACAAAAAGCAATCGCGGATGGCTCCATTTACCAATACGATTACCTTGCGATTAATTTAGATATTGATGGAAAATATGCTGCAAGAAAAAAGATATTAGATGAGAAGCTGCCTCAATTCAAAGTTGCCAAGGAGTTTCTTGGTTTAAGAGGAAAGAAAGAAATTCTACTTTATACAAAAAAATAATCTACTTTTATATATTAGTTACTTGGCGGTTCAAATTGATTAATTACCTCTTTGGCGGCGATAATAGTAGCCTGCAAGCGATGCTTCTTATCCAAAAATGCAATATTATTTTTATTACGAAATATGCTTGTAACCCATAAAGTAGCCAAATATAACTTTGATTTGATGATTGTATTTTTGGCTGTTTTTAATACATCTCTTTGGTCGTAATGCTTCGTGAAAAAAAGAAATACGCCACGCTTTTTTCGAAGCCATTTGTCTAGCGAATCTGCACCAAACTCGCTCGCACCTGCGACATGGATAATTGTTGCAGCCTCACAGTACCCAATCTCATAACCATGCTTACGCAAGCGCAAGCCTATATCCGCATCTTCTCCATACAGAAAATAATCAGGATCAAACCCAGAAATTTCTTGATAAACTTCGTGCCTAAGCAGCAAACAAGCGCCTAACAACCACGCAATCTTGCCAGGTAATTGCTTAAAGTTTTGATTAAATTTTAGTTTTTTTGATGATGGATAAGATAAACGGGGGGTGACATATTTATTTTTTCTTGGCTCATGAATCTTAGGGCCAACCATGCCTAAACGCTGATTCCCCGCCAAAAAATCCACCATCTTGGATATTGCTAGCTGATCTTGAATTTCAGTATCTGGATTTAGTGACAGAATAAATTCGCCCTTTGCCTTGCCTGCCGCGAGATTATTGGCTCTGCCAAAACCTAGATTTTCTTTACTTTCGATCAGTATGATTTTTTTGCCAAAAACATTTTTTAATACGTTTACGCTGTCATCTACGCTCGCATTATCTACAACTATAATCTCTAATTTGATATTTCTTTGATTTAATAAGGATTTGATACAAGCTTCAGCATATTTTGCGGTGTTGTAATTAACGATTAAAACCGATACAAATTTTAACTGATTCATTCGATTGATAAACCGTTAAATGTGATAATAATCGCGGTACCAGTTTACAAACTTCTCTACGCCAGTTTGCAAAGGCGTATTCGGTTTAAACCCTACCCACGCATTTAATGCTGTCGTATCTGCATAGGTCGATTTTACGTCCCCTGGCTGCATTGGCAGAAAATCTTTTGTGGCTTTTTTACCAATCGCATCTTCCAGCAAGCCAATAAAATCTAGCAACTTTTCAGGTTGATTATTGCCAATATTGAATAGCCTATAAGGCGCGTGTTTATTGGCCTGCAGGGCAGGTGTTGCAGGCTTATTTAGCACGCGTATTACGCCTTCAACAATATCATCAATATAAGTAAAATCGCGCATCATATCGCCGTGATTAAACACTTGAATAGGCTTGCCTTTAAAAATCGCATCCGCAAATAAAAATGGCGCCATATCTGGCCTGCCCCACGGGCCATATACTGTAAAGAAACGTAGGCCAGTGGTTGGGATGTTGTAAAGGTGGCTGTAGGTGTGTGCCATCAGCTCGTTAGCCTTTTTGGTTGCTGCATACAAGCTCACCGGATGATCTACATTATCCGTCTCTGAAAACGGTAATTTAGTATTTCCTCCATATACGCTAGATGAACTTGCATAGACTAAATGTTGTGGTTTTATCGTCCTGCAGCTCTCTAAAACATTGGTGAATGCAACGATGTTGCTGTTGATATAGGCATATGGATTTTCAAGCGAATAGCGTACACCCGCTTGTGCCGCAAGATGAACTACACTGTCTGGCTTTTCATCTTGGAACAATTTTGCTGTAGCGACTTGCTCGGCCAGATCTGATTTAACAAACTTAAAGTTTTTTGCATTAGGATGTGCTTGAATTGAAGCTAGCCGCGCTAGTTTCAAGCTTACATCGTAATAATCATTCAGGTTATCAACTCCAACCACAGTATCGCCACGTGCTAGCAAACTTAAACAGACCGAATGTCCGATAAAGCCTGCAACACCAGTGAGCAACACTTTCATTTAATGACTTAAACGTCCAATTGAACGGTATGCTACACCTGCATTTTTTACTGTTGCTGGGTCGTACATATTCCGCCCATCAAAAATGATGTTAGCTTTAAGTTTTTGTTTTATTTGTAAAAAATCAGGATTTCTAAATTCTTTCCACTCTGTGATAATCACCAATGCATCAGCATTATTTAGGGCTTGACTAGGCGCTTCAGCAAAGGTTAAACCTGCAATACCATTAAAAATTCGTTTGGCTTCATCCATGGCCACAGGGTCGTAGGCAGTCACCGTTGCGCCCGCTTGGAGTAAATCATTTATCAACACACGGCTAGTGGCTTCGCGCATGTCGTCCGTATTTGGTTTAAATGCTAATCCCCAAACTGCAAAATGCTTGCCTGATAGGTTTTTGCCAAAATGCTTTTTTATTTTTTCCGTAAGCACTTGTTTTTGCAAGTCGTTCGCCGCTTCAACTGCATTCAGCACTTTTAAATCATAGCCATTATTATTACCAGTACTAATCAGTGCCTTCACGTCCTTAGGGAAACACGAACCACCATAACCACAGCCAGAATATAGAAAATCATAGCCAATGCGTGGGTCTGAACCTATGCCTTTGCGCACCGCTTCAATATCTGCACCTAAAATTTCTGCTAGATTAGCGAGCTCATTCATAAAACTAATACGGGTTGCCAGCATGGCGTTAGCCGCATATTTAGTAAGCTCGGCTGAACGTACATCCATCATCACCAAACGTTCGTGATTACGTTGAAACGGAGCGTACAGAGCCCGCATGGCTTCTTTACTTTGTTCGTCTTCCGCACCAATCACAATGCGATCAGGTCGCATAAAGTCTTCTACAGCTGCGCCCTCCTTTAAGAACTCTGGATTTGAAACAACGCTAAATTTAACAGTTGCTTTACGTGCTATAAGTTCTTCTGCTATCGCAGCTTTAACCTTGTCGGCAGTGCCAACTGGCACGGTTGACTTATCAACAACAACTTTATAGTTAGTCATGTATTTGCCAATATTTCTTGCAGCAGCAACAACATATTGCAGGTCGGCAGAACCGTCTTCATCTGGAGGTGTGCCGACGGCTATAAACTGCACATCACCAAAATCTACCGCATGCTTAATATCAGTAGTAAATTTTAAGCGTCCAGCAACCACATTACGACGCACCATTTCCAAGAGACCTGGCTCGTGAATCGGAATTCCACCCTCTTCTAATATCTTAATCTTAGCTGGATCCACATCTAGGCAAAGAACATCATTGCCAACCTCCGCTAAGCAAGTACCGCTCACTAAACCCACATACCCAGTGCCTACTACTGTTATATTCATTACACCTTCTCTTTTTATATCAATAAGTTAACTATTATGACACGCCT
Organism: Methylotenera sp.; assembly: GCA_031379885.1. Classification (GTDB taxonomy): domain Bacteria; phylum Pseudomonadota; class Gammaproteobacteria; order Burkholderiales; family Methylophilaceae; genus Methylotenera_A. The sequence continues at coordinate 14,272 of JANNFN010000120.1, read as the reverse complement.
GTCCAAACCCAAAAACTGTTAAGGACTTATTGTTTTTTAAGTACGGACTAAATTCTTTTACCTTGCAATCAGCTTCTAATTTAATCGTACTTAAATTATCAGTTTCAACCAATAATAAAAACGATTCTTTAGTGTTTCTAGCTTCTTCTAACATTCTTTTGTCTAATACTTTAATCGGTCTATTGGCATAATAAACCAATCGACTGTCAATATCTTGATAAGCATATAAGTTACCCTCTTTTATACTCGAAACCCACTTACTGAAAGCTGGAAAAACTGCCACTCGATATGCAAATACTTTAGGCTCTAATATTGCATAAAATACCGCAAAACCAATGAGAAGTAATAAACCGATAATAGCAATTAATTTCCTTGCGCCCTCTTTTGCAGCATCATAAATTGATGCGAGCTTAATCGCCAATAAAATTGCAATGAGCGGGTATATCGGAAGTAGATATTTAGCATGTTTATTACTAAATAAAGAAAATATAACTAGTGGTAAGATAGTGGCCAGCACTAAGACAAGTTGATTGGGACACTGAATTTGTTGTTTAAAGGTATCTTTAGTACGAACTAAGAATAGAGAGATTAATAGTAGAAAATCCACTGCAATCCAGCCGATATAACTCAAAAGTGGTTTAGCACTATCACCCTGCATTTTTTCCAGCATATCTCGCTTAGCTACAGTTGCCCATATATCGAAGCCTAACTTCCAGCTCACTAACGCATACCAAGCCAAACCCACGACGAAAAAGATCAACCAACCACGCCAATTGAGCAACACTGTTTTGATATGTGGATTTTTAGTATTAACCGCCGCCGCCAGCAGTGGCAAAGTCACAAGTAGCAACACCAAAGGCCCTTTGGTAATGAGCGCCAAAGCCAAAAGAAAGTAGCTGAGATATATCCAGTTTTTATTGGCTGGATTTTGATTAGGTGTATTCTGTATATATTGCAAAGCAGAAAGAAGCGAGCCAACACAAAGTGCTGTCAGCAACATTTCAATCTCACAACGTCGAGCCAGCATGGCAAAACCAAGATTAGCTATCAAAAGTTGAATCGAAAACAACGCTGCCCACTGCCCTGCTTGTTTGTATGTATATCGATAAACCATATATAAAACCACTATGGCTGCCAGAGCAGATGGTAAGCGCAATGCCCACTCATTCACACCCCACACCAAAGCGAAACTAGCAGATAGCCAGTACAGTAAAGGTGGTTTGGTTAAATACAATTCGCCATTAAGATGCGGTAATACCCAGTCACCGCCAGATACCATTTCTTTTATGGCCAATGCGCGTCGCCCTTCGTTAAGCGACATCAACTCAACACCACCTAAACTCCAGAAAAACACGATGATTGCAATTATTATGGTTGCCCATAAAATTGTTGGGTATGCTTTATTTAAATCGCGCAGCAAGTTTAATCACTCATTTATTGATTTATTTTATTTCTAATGCGGTGAATTAGTACCAAATTTCGAGAATATACAATGGTGCCAGGCAGCTGGCCTAGAATAATCACTGGGTCTAGTTTATGTAATCCATAAGCCAACACAATTAGCCCGCCAATCAAACTCAAGTACCAAAAACTTACAGGAATCAAGCTCTGTTGGTGTCGCTCGCTGTGTATCCATTGCACAATAAAGCGCGCCATAAATAAGCACTGGCCTAACAAGCCAATACCCAACCAGAGTAAATCGGTGGCTGGCATACCAGTAATATAATTGTTCAACGCATTAATAATATGCGAAAAATAGGTACCTATGCCATCATTAACGATTTGCATTACTAAATAACCTTATCTTCTAATATCTGCGGAATTTTGGCGCGCCGCTGCAGCCATGCCACACCAAACAAGTCAACAATCCCCACCAATAATCTATCTATTGTGCCGTAATTGGATTTGCCATGTTCGCGATTACGATGTGCAACGGGTACAGAAACAATTTTACCGCCACGGCGCTTGATGAGCGCCGGCAAAAAGCGATGCATATGATCGAAATAAGGTAAATCTAGAAACGCCTCACGTTTAAATAACTTCAAACCACAGCCTGTATCTGGCGTGTCATCATTAAGCATTTTAGATCGTACCGTGTTAGCGATCACTGAGGAAATTCGTTTAATCCAAGTGTCGCGTCGGCTGGCACGACGATTTCCACCAGCCAATTCAATATCTTCTGTTATTGCAGCCATCAATCTAGGTATGTCGGCTGGATCATTTTGTCCATCTCCATCTAAAGTCGCTACCCAATCATATTGAGCCGCTTTTACGCCTGTGCGCACCGCTGTGCTTTGTCCACAGCTTCGCACATGGCGAACGATTTTTAATTGATTAAATTGCGTTTGTAATGATTTTAGTTGACTGTAAGTATTGTCGGTGCTGCCATCATCAACGTAGATAATTTCATGCTTAATGTGCTTAAGTGCGGTGTTAATTTCGCCAATGAGGCCCTCAACGTTGCCTGCCTCATTGCGCACTGGCACTACCACAGAAATTTGATTGATTTGCATGTCGTTATTTTATAGTGCTTTGTCCAAGTAATTGAGAAATATTGCCGATTGAAGCAATTTTATTTTTAGCGCAATAATCTTGCCAATCGGGCACTTCCGTCCAGTCATATAAAAACACGAAATCTAGACCTGCGTAGGTTGCAGCCTGATGATCATATTTACTATCGCCCAAAAATAAGGCAGGAAACTGTATATTTCCATTCGCTTTTTCACGCGCTAGAACGTCATCTTTTTTATCTGGCCCACCAAAAATGCCCGCCTCGAACAAATGCGCTAAACTAACATTACCCACCGTGCGACGCGGAAATACTCTGCGCAGTTCAGCTTGATCGCCTCCAGAAAGCAGCATCCATGAGGCTTGTGGCGTTGCCGCTTTTAAGGCATCCAAACCTACTGCTACTTCGCACTGCATTAGCGTATTACCTAACACATCTTCAAAAGCTTGCAAATATTGCTGCATTAGGGCTTCTGTAATAGGTTGTTTTACAATGTTTTTTAAGTAATATTCAATTTTCCCGTTGCGCGGAAAACTTCCTAAACTGACATGATGATCCACAAAGGCTTGCGCTTGCGCATCGGTGCCGCCCATGCGTTTGCCCACCTCAAAATACGCATCAATTTTGGTTTGATTGCTATTGAGTACCACGCCATCGCAATCGAACACCAATGTTTTATATTGTTTTAACGCTAATTTCAAACTCACTCCAAACCCAATAAAAAAGGGCTATGCATATCGCAAAGCCCTTATTGTAACTTAACCTCAGTTATGCCGGCTTAATAGCGCTCGCCTCTTTGGCTAATTTAGTAATATGTGCCCAATCTTTTCTAACGACTGCATCTGCAGGTGTTAGCCAAGTGCCCCCACAAACCACTACGTTTGGTAAACTTAAAAACTGAGGCACGCTTTCAACCGTTACGCCACCAGTTGGGCAAAATTTTACATCGCCAAACGGCCCTGCAAAACCTTTTAACAAATTTATACCACCCACCGCCACAGCGGGGAACAGCTTTAAAAAGAAATAATCGTCTGCATTTGCCATCATAATTTCTGAGCCTGTCGAAATGCCTGGTAGCAATGGCAAGCCGATTTTGCGCGCAAATTGGCCTAATTCACTGGTGTAACCTGGGCTTACGGCAAATTTACAACCTACGTCAAAACTCGCCTGCGCGTCTTTTAAATTGCGTACGGTGCCAGAACCCATAATCGCATCAGGTACGTGCTTGGCGATTTGTTCCATCGCTTGCAAGGCGCATGATGATCGCAATGTTACCTCGAGCACTTTAATACCGCCCTCAAGCAAAGCCTCTGCCATTGGCACTGCATCTTCAACTTTATTGATGACAATAACGGGAATTACTGGGCCTTCTTTTGCTAAATCTAATGTGTTCATTTTGCTTCTTTATTGATTAAAAATTGATATTTTACTGGATTCTTCGCTTCGCTCAGAATGACGGAGTTAGAATATTAAAAGTTCTAAGCAAGACTAGGCGCAAGCAAAAAATCTAGCGCTACATATGCGTTATATGTAAGCGAAGATTTTTTGTGAGCAACAAAGTATTGCGACGAAATTTTAATTTTCGCTATAACCAGGTGATAGCTCCTTCTTCGGCCGACAGTACATTGCGCCGCATTCCACCAAACAACTCACGGCCAAAGCCATGCGCATTATTAAATCGTTTGGTATCTGAAAGCTCAGCAACTTCACGCTCTGCCCACTCATCCTCATCTACCAGTACATTGACCATGCCAACCGATGCGTTTAAACGAATAACATCACCAGTGCGCACTTTGGCTAATGGGCCGCCTGCAGAAGCTTCTGGTGTTAGATGAATTGCGGCAGGGATTTTACCTGATGCGCCGCTCATGCGACCATCGGTCACTATTGCCACCATAAAACCTTGATTTTGTAATACGGCAAGCGGTGGCGTTAATTTGTGTAACTCTGGCATGCCATTAGCTTTAGGGCCTTGGAAGCGCACAACTGCAACGAAATCGCGCTCTAATTCACCCCTATCAAACGCTGAAAGCAATTCCTCTTGACTGTCAAAAACAATCGCAGGGGCCTCAATAATATGGCGATCTTCTGGCACAGCAGAAATCTTAATCACGCTACGGCCTAAATTACCTTTCAGTAAGCGTAATCCACCTGATTCGTTGAAAGGGTGGCCAACTGTGCGTACGATAGTTTCATCACCACTTTCTGCAGGGAATTCTTTCCACACTAATTTACCGTCTTCTTTCACTGGTTTTTTGCCGAATTCGTGCAATCCACCTTTAGCTACCGTGAAAACATCAGGGTACATATAACCGCCCTCAATCAATTCGCGAATCACAAAACCAGGTCCGCCTGCATTTTGAAACTCATTGACATCGGCTTTACCATTCGGGTACACGCTTGCCAATAGCGGCGTAGTTTTGGCAAGATGATAGAAATCAGTCCAATCAATGATGATACCTGCCGCGCGCGCCACTGCAACCCAGTGAATCAGGTGATTTGTTGAACCACCTGTTGCTAATAAAGCGACCATGGCATTCACAATCACATGCTCATCTACCAACCTACCAATCGGCGTAAAATTTTGTTTTTGTGTGATGTTCAACACCAGTTTAACAGCCTCGCGTGTTAAATCTTCGCGCATGCCATCATGCGGGTGAATAAACGCCGCACCCGGCACATGCAAGCCCATGGCCTCCAACAGCATTTGGTTACTATTAGCCGTACCATAAAATGTGCACGTACCTGCGCCATGATAAGCGGCATTTTCTGAAGCCAATAGCTCCGGGCGACCTACCAAGCCTTGCGCATATTTTTCACGCACTTTAGATTTCGCGGTATTATCCAAACCCGTACTCATTGGGCCGGCAGGCACAAATACACAAGGTAGATGGCCAAATTTTAATGCGCCAATAAGTAAGCCTGGTACGATTTTATCGCAAATGCCCAATAACAAAGCTGCGTCAAACACATCGTGAGAAAGCGCAATCGCCGTGCTCATCGCAATCACATCGCGGCTGAATAATGACATTTCCATGCCAGGTTCGCCCTGCGTAATACCATCACACATCGCTGGCACACCGCCCGCCACTTGCACGGTTGCACCATGTTTGCGCGCTTCATCACGAATAATATCAGGGTAATTGACATAAGGTTGATGCGCAGAAAGCATTTCGTTATATGCAGTCACAATGCCAATATGCGGCGCCTTTTCTGCCACTATACGCAATTTATCATTGGCAGGCATTGCCGCAAAAGCATGTGCCACATTGGCGCAGCCTAAGCGATCGGCGCCACGTGGTCGATTCGCAATTTCATCTAAACGATGTAAATAGGCTGAACGCGTTGGGCGACTCACCTCAATGATACGTTCAGTTACTTCTATATGGGATTGCTTCATTTTATATAAGACCTACAGGGATTAACGAACTGACTCAATTATCCCCAAAGCAGGGCATGTCGTCAAACCAATAACCTATTATTGTGCGTTTTTAGGTTTTAGTAACTAGTATATCTTCCATCATGAGATATTCTAAGTCGCAACCATAAAACATATTCAGCGCATCGGTTGGTGAGCAAATCATCGGTTCGCCACGCCGATTCAGCGAGGTGTTCAATACCACCGCACTGCCACGTAGCTTCTCGAGATGCTCAATTAATTCATAATATCTTGGATTCGTTTCACGTGTCACCACCTGCGCACGCGCTGTGCCATCTTCGTGCACCACTTCTGGAATGCGCAACTTCCAAGCTGGGTTTACATCAAACGTAAACGTCATATAGGGCGCGGGGTGTGAAGTTTGCAGAATATCTTCTGCAACTCTGTCGAGCATGCTGGGGCAAAATGGGCGCCAGCGCTCACGGTATTTAATTTGCGCATTAATACGGTCTGCCACACCCGGAAAACTCGGGTCACCCAAAATACTGCGGCAACCCAGCGAGCGCGGGCCAAATTCCATGCGCCCTTGCAGCCATGCCAGCGGATTCCCTGCGGCTAATAACTCAGCTGCCCTTTGCGGGAAGTTCTCGACTTTTGTAAAAATTGGCTTACTCGGATGTGCTTCACAGGCGGCAATACATTCTGCACTAGTATAAGCTGAACCTAAGTAGGCATGTTCCATTTTATGGATAGTTTCACCCGCCAAATGCGCTGCAAAAGTTGCTGCGCCAAGGCTGGTGCCGTTATCTCCTGATGCCGGCTGCACAAATAACTCTTTTACATGCGGCATATTAATAATGCGCTGATTCAATTTTACATTGAGCGCAACGCCGCCTGCCATGGCAATTTTGCCAGTTTCTTTGATGATATCGCCAAGGTAATAATCAATCATTTTCAGTGCGATATCTTCTAACAAAGCTTGAATTGAAGCAGCATAGTGAATATACGGGTCATCAATTTCATCGCCGCTACGTTTTGGACCTAGCCAATCGATGAGTTTTTGCGTGAAGTAAAAGCCTTTAGATTTTCCATCTGGTCCGTTTTCTTTATAGCGGCGCAAACCCACTACGTTTACATATTCTGTATTAATGATTAATTCGCCATTTTCAAACTTGGCTAAGCGCGACAAATCGTACTTGGTGGCATCGCCATACGGCGCCATGCCCATCACTTTAAATTCACCATCGAGCATGTCAAAACCCAAAAACTCGGTCATCGCACCATATAATCCGCCTAACGAATCGGGGTCGTAAAACTCTTTAATTTTGTGGATTTTGCCGTTTTCGCCATAGCCAAAAAACGTGGTTGCGTATTCACCTTTGCCATCGATGCCAACAATGGCGGTTTTTTCTTTAAAGCCACTTAAATGATATGCACTAGAAGCATGCGCCAAATGGTGCTCTACAGGCACGAACTTAGCATTTTTTAAGCCTAACTCTGCAATTAGTTTAAGAGATTTATCACGATTGCGGCGAAAACGACGGTTACCATTGAAAATGGCATCTAGCGCCCTATCTGGCGCATACCAATGACGTTTCGCATAGTGCCAACGTGCACTGGTCGAGAGCGGAATCTCTGCATAAGGAAACGCGACAATATCAACATCTTCTGGCTTAACGCCCGCTTGCTTTAAACAGAATTTAGCGGCTTCATATGGAAATTGGTTTTTTGCATGCTTATCGCGAATAAAGCGCTCTTCTTCAGCCGCCGCAATAATTTTACCATCTACCAGAATCGCCGCTGAGGCATCGTGTCCAAGCGCACCAGAAAGTCCTAATACAATCATGCTGTTACCATCATTCAATCATTAACTCTTTATTGGTTGCAATACCCGCCCTGTTGAGCAGTGTGTGGTCTTCGTAAACCACCTTAAATGTTTTTACAAATGCATTATACAGCGCATTGTCGTTCTGCCAATTTTGCATAAATCGCTTCAAATCGCGCAAGTGCGCTATTTGTGCAAAATAACCCCATTGATGTTGGCGCATACTATCCAAGTCAATCAGCACTGGCTGCGTACCTTGCATTTTAATGTTGGTGGCTTTCGTGTCGCCATGTGAGATTTGTAGCAAGTGTAGCTTGTAAAAAAGCGTGACAATATTTCCAATCGCCTCTGCACGCTGTTTTTTGTAAGAGGTTTTATTTTGGGTTTGTGCAAAATATTGCGCAATATCTGGCGCGTCAATATATTCTGCTAAAAAATAAGTTTTGCCTTTTAAACCATATTTTTGATGCTCAATCAGTGCAATTGGCTTTGCTGTTGCAATATTCAATATCTTGAGCCGATACGCATTCGCCCACGACACAGCGGCGCGGCTTTGGCGCAAAGCGCGACTTAAGCCATGCCAAAAATTTTTGATGTTATAACGCTTAATGACTATTTTTTTATCATCAACTTCCACAAGCGCAACTGTGCAAGTGTTGCCATTTTTAAGTAAATTCTGAGCACAAATTAATACATCTAAATTCTCAGTAAAATCGATGTTTTTCATATCGCTGGAAGCCAATACCCATGAGCCTTCCAGAGCATGTTTTTTCACGTCCGTGCACTGTCGAAAAACTTTTTTATCTGCATAATCACTTGCAGTTTGACGGCGGATTTTTTGCGTGAGTAACCAGATTTCTGCTTCATCGAAAAGAGAGTACGCAATACCGACATGCTGACAGTAAGTTTCGTATAACTTATCTATCCAGTCATCGTCCAATACATCCATTTTAGAAAACAAAGTCGCCAAGTTACGTTGTTTCTGAGACTTTCTAAAAAGTTTAGATAGCGGACGTATGCCATCGCCGTCTAATGTATAAATAACATCCTCAGCAACTAGAAAGTTTTTAAGGTGCAAATCGACCTGTAACAGGCCCGCATTATGATGCTTGGCAACTTCCACTACCAAATTTTTAGCCAAATTTAAACGCTGTGTTAAATTTAATGTTGGCCAAATTTCTTCACCATTTTTGGCATTCGCAATAGCTTCATAAATCAGCACGTCTGCTTGTGGATTAGCGCCTTGCTTGGCTTGTAACTGGTCTTGCGATTGGCCTTGCCACAAGCACTTAGGCGTGGTGATGTTGGCTTGACTTAAATAGCGTATGCCTGCTGCATCACGCGCAGCATATTTGGCTGATTGTTCGCCAAAAAACAATTTGGCAATTACGGTTTTTCCGCACCAATCCGCAAGGCATACTAAGCGCCTACCGTTGAGTATCCGCAAAATTTGCAGGATATGCAGTTGACTGTTGTCCGCCAGCAAAATGGGGCTTTGAATATTATTCACTGAGCACTTATTTTGATGAAAGCCAAACTTTTAACTGTTGCTTGATTTGTGCAAACCAATTTTGGCTGCTACCAGCAAATGTTTTTTTAGCCCGTTTGGCACGTTTTTTAGCTAATTTTTTTGCGTCTGCAATATTTTGCAAACTATCATTTGGCCGCGCCACATAGTTAGTGTGTCTAGACTCACCTGTGTCATTGGGGATTGGCAGTGCCGTGTAATAGTACAAGGCAATTGATTTACGCGTAATCCTTTCTGGTGTATTAAGCGGCTCTGGATGACCGTGAAAGCTATCGGCATCGGTATTAAAAATCACGCAGCGATTAAATACAGGTGCAATTTCTTTAGCTTTTTGCTGCATGGTTTTATCCCATAACTCTAACTTACCACCGTAATTTTCCTGCCAATTCTGATTAAGGTAAATTAGCACATTAACGCGACGCAGCAATTGCAAACCCTCATTTACACGAAAGTCTGCGTGTATGCCTAGCAAGCCACCGCGATAAATTTCGTGAAAGCCACCACCCGCAAAATAAGGGTCTGGCAACAACCCAGAAATATTGGTTAGTCCTTCTAAAAATCGCAACATGGGTGGGGAGTTAAAAAAACTAAATGCCTCTTGTATAAACGCATCACAATCAGAAGGTGCGACTTGGCGTTTATGCGTGCCACCATAGCCTTTTTCATAGACTTTATCATGCTCTTTTTTATCTGATGGGAAGTGCGCAAGTAATTGTGCTGCAAAATCAGTAGGTAAAAAATCATCTATCACAATATGCGGAAATGGCTCTGCAAAGGCATATTGCCCCATCAGCTCATCGCCTATTTCACGCGCATTTTGAGCATCTAAATAAATGCCGCTTTTTAAATTAATCGGCAAACAAGCTGTTAAATTATTCATTTTAATGGTTTTTTAGCTTCTGTAAAATAGATTTTTTACGCTTCGTGCGTCGATTTATATCAGAGTAACCTGAAACTAAACCTACCGTGCCTGCTTCCACATGATCTAAATATTTAAATAGTTTCATCGGTGAAATCAAGCGAATAGCGTAGCCCTTTTGTTTGAAAATATCTTGTATTTCATAGCCAGGAATACGATTTTCCATTAAAAATGTTAAGCCGTTTTGACGCATTAATTTCACGTTCCACAACGCACAAAAGCTTTTAATGTAAGTCTCGCGATACGGTTTGGGTTCTTTGGTTTTTAAGCCTAATTTTTGCTTAATGCGTCTTACGTAATGCTTGCAAAACCTAGATGTAATGCGCCAAGCGCTACGCAAATAGCCACGATTTAGCTGCTCTTGGCAACCTACCGCTGCAATAATATGTTTCGCCATGCACTTGCGTAACATTAAACCAAATACATCTGCATCGTAAATAAACGTATCTGTGTGCAGTAAAAACACATAATCTGATTTGATTTGCGCAAGAATCAAATCCAAGCCTTTACCATGCGCAGCAAAACCTTCCTCACCCGCTACTGGCTGGCGCTCAATCAAATGAATCCAATCCAGCCCACGCAAATAATCTGTGCTTTCGTCGTTTGAGCCGTTATCTACCACCCACACATCAACATCGTCAGCATTAATATCGCCAGCATCTAAGTGTTTTTTTAGCAACTCTAAGCAAATTTTAGTGAGTTCTAAGGTTTTATAATTCACCAGTGCGATACTAAAACTGGGTAAAGTTTCTACATCAGGACGCAATTACTCTCCTTTATCTTTGCGCGCGTTTAATAATCATGCGCGTCAATAGTTTGCTCTTACAACTAAGCTTTTCTTGTTTTAAATACGTTTTTAAGAATGCTAAGCGCTGTGTACGGCGACAGCAAGTCGTATGACGATTAAGTGAGGCCAAATCAAAAAAAGCCCTGTACCAAAATATCCAGCTAAAGCGCGCTTTTTCTAAATCTATTAAGGCGACTTCTGGTGAACTATCCAAATTTTTAACAAAAATATGTTTCGGGTAAAGCGCGCGATGTACTAATCCTAAGCCATGAAAACGTCTCAACTCTGTTGCCAAAACTTGGATTAAGTTTTTTTGTTGTGCCTTGCTAGCTGTTTTCCACCAAGTAAGGCTTAAGTCCGACAAATCTCTATATTCATCAAGCGCCTCAGTCATCAATACTGCACATTGCTTACCGTCATCTTTGGATTCAGCATAAAACATCACTTTAGGTGCAGCAAACTGATGTTCATCCAAAAAAGTTAATCGATCAAATTCACGCTTGAATGTTGGTTCTCCACTTAGCGGATGCCTCCAAGTAAGTCTGCCGTGATTTTGTTGTTTTTTGATGTAGACATACGTTTCTCCACTATGCTGAGTTGATGCTTGATTCTGCAAAGCAACTTTACCTACTCCGCTCCAGCCACCGCGCCTTTCATTGGGCTCTTCAAACCAGTTCACCTGATAATTCCAAACCTTATCAAAAGTGTCTAGCTGGTTTTGCTTTAATAACGCTGAAAACTGTTCCGAAACAAAAGTAAGCAATTTAATTCCACGGTAACTATTGATAGATTTTATTGACGTAAGTCGCCATTCTAACAGGGTTTGTTGCTAAGTTTTAAGGCGCAAACAAAAACCAACCGTTATACAATATCGGCTACAATCAATTTATAAAAGTATGCTCAACTTCTTATCTAAAATACTGGCTTTATTGCCGCTTTCCGCTGTCCATCATTTGGGAGAAATGCTAGGCTGGATAATACATTTATGCACCCCTGCGACTGCCAAAATACAACGCGAGAACATTGTACAAAGCGCCCTCTTTAACAACGAAACTGACTTTCAATCTACTTTAAAAGCCAACATTGGCGAGACTGGCAAAGCGATTTTAGAAACACTGGCCATTTGGCAAAAAAATGAAGCTGAATTATTAACTTTGGTAAAGCAAGTACATGGCTGGGAAATTGTAAAAGATGCTTTGCAGCTAGGCAAAGGTATTATTTTTTTAACGCCACATCTAGGCTGTTTTGAAATCACTTCGATTTACTATGGTAGTAAACATCCCATTACAGTGTTATATCGCGCGCCCAAGCAAAGCTGGCTAATGCCGCTAATTCAAGTAGGCCGCACGCGTACTGGCGTTACCTTGGCAGAAGCTAATGCCAGCGGAGTTCGCAAGCTCATGCAAGCACTTAAACGTGGTGAAGCGATTGGTATTTTGCCCGATCAAATCCCCGCCGCTGGCGAAGGCGAATGGGCAGATTTTTTTGGTAAACCTGCTTACACTATGACGCTAGCCAGTAAACTGGCCGAAAAAACGAGCGCAACGGTGATTATGGCGTATGGCGAACGACTTGCACATGGCGCAGGTTACGAAATTCACTTACAAAAAGTAGAATCGATTGCTTCACCAGCCCTGTTGAATAAGGCAATTGAACAGCAAATCGCACAAAATCTGACGCAATATTTATGGCGCTATAACCGTTATAAAATGCGACGCCACGCCATGAACAAAGATGGCGCCATCACTATTCAAGCTGACTAATCGATTGCTGAATTTTCAGAGGATAATCTTCTCTGAAATTTATCAGAATGAAATTTAGTATAAAGTTGCTGTGCGCGGGCTTCAACTTGCGCCCAAAAAGCAGGGCTTTGTGACAAATAATATTGTTTAAATAACGCCCAGTCCTCATCTGTAAAACCGCTGTCCTTGGCAGAAAAAATTAATCCTGCAATATCCTTCATCACTGCGCTACTATTGCTAGGTTGATGCATTAGCATACGGTGCAAATCAATTAAATGCAGGTTTAGAATTTCTTTTTCTAAATCTTGTTTTTTTAGCACAAAATGGCACAAGTAAAAATCGCGGTGACAAAGCCCCGCTCCATGCAGTTTTGCGGTTAATTGCGCCATTGCTATGATGAGCTTTTGTTTAAAGGCTCCTTCTGGTGAATTTTTTACCCAGTTCGCACATAAATCTTCTAAAGAAATAATATCGCCTAAATCTTCTGTCATGACGAATGACCTCGTGGATGCTGGGCTGTAGCCTTGCTGGCCATAAGCCACTAACGGCGTGGTTGCAATACCAATTTCATCTAGTTTTTGGATAGCTTTTATCTCGGTCATCGCGCCAATAATTGGCATTTTAAGGCTGAGTAAGTTTTTAAATATCTCACCCCAGCCTACACCAAAATGCTGTTTAACAAAGTAACTTTTACCGCCGATACTAATTTGCAGGGTTTTACGCCCAACGACACTTCTAAAGATCTTGCCTTGCAAGCGCATCGCATCTTCAAACGTGCGTAAACCCGCATTCTGTAAAACTTCTGGCATCATGAAACATTGTTTAATCCACATCAGTTATCAAGCCTTTGCCATTTTTTCGTGCGCGAATTGAGTCAACAAGTTCGCCTCTATACTTACTGAGGATTGCTTTAGCAGGCTCTGCGTATAATCGATGCCAGCTTGTTGCCATTGCGCTTGTGGCGCACTTAGCATGTTCAGCAAAGCGGCATTCAGTTCGGCTTGATTATATGGCGACTTCAATACAATGCCCGCATCAGACTGCTGCACATGATTAGCATAACCACACACATCGGTCACCAACACAGGCAAACCCGCCGTCATCGCCTCGATAATCACAAGTCCCGCTAATTCAGATCGCGCAGGGTGCGCCAGTACATCTGCACCTAACATTAGATCCGCCACATCTGCCCTGCCGCCCGCTAAAACACAACGTTGTGCTACGCCCAGATTTTTTGCATCTTGTAGAAAGGTGCTAGCAGATTCATGCTCGCCCACCGCGATTAACCATGTGTTTTGTTTAATGGCTTCTGGTAAGTTTGCTAGCGCTAGCATTGCGCGATCAACGCCTTTTCTTAGGTAGGCAGAACCTATTGTTAAAACAACATTGGCACTTGGCGGCAAATGAAACTGCTCGCAAACATAGGTGCGACTAGGAGCTTTGTTTTTACCTGCAAATTTATCTGCTGGAATATTCGGCGACAACACATAAAATCGGTCATCTTGCGTGTGATACCAATGCTGAAAAGCCGTTTTATCGCGCTCACTTAGCAATAACACTTTGCATGCGCTTTGTTGACCAAA
>JANNFN010000065.1:0-21338 GCA_031379885.1 Methylotenera sp. | reverse complement strand
CATTGACACGTCCTGTGGTTTCGGCAGCAATAGAAATACGTTGCGGCGTCATAACGCGGCCACTAGCAACGACTGTCTGGGTGAGGTCACCTATCGTTGCAGCGTAAGCCTCGACAGGCTTTCCAAGAACTATGTTGCGAGATAAATAAGCGCTAAGAGATACCACAACCAATAATGCTATAGCAATTTTTAACCAGTGCCGCTGGGAAATTTTAGAAGATTGTTCTGCTTGTTTAGATGGCATTTTGTTCACTTTGATTTAGTAGCTATTGTATTACGTAACCAGACGCCAAATGCTGGTGCAAGCAACATAATAACCAGCCCAAATGACATAAGACCGCCTCGCGCCAAGTTATAGTCATTAAGCAAATATTCCCACGAAAACCCAAGCAGAAACCCGAGGCCAAACTCGAAAATCAACATTAAAACTAGCCATAAAAGTCCTACCACGAGTTGAGTTTTGAAAGTTTTAGCCTTGATCCAAGGAGCAGTTAACCAAGCAATAAAAAGTATGAGAGTAATTGCAATAAAGAAACCCAATTGGTGGGCTGACCGTTGGCCGATTACAGATGTAATGAAAAGCTCTCGAACTGTGCCATTTATTGTCTCTGCCAAAGCGATAAGCATCCAAGCTATAAGAGCTTTTCGTAAGTTCATAAGACCAATTCCAATATCGCAGTTTTAAGGATGAGTAAATGCGCGCAAACGCCCAATATTTAATAGCGGCCTATTTGATATCTGGTCGCAAACTAACAAACACCACAATCGCAATAAACGCCAAGCATGAGGCCGCAATAAACGGGCTGACTGGGTTTATTAGCCACACCGCCCCTGCAAGCAATGAGGCAGGCAAATAGATAATGCCCGTCACAAAGTTATACATGCCGATAGCAGAAGCGCGGCGCTCTAGCTCAATATCAACAATAAACGCTTTGTTTTGCGCTTCATCAATCGCGTAAAACACGCCATAAAATACAAATAAAACAACAACTTGCCATTTTTGAGTCACAAAAATAAAACCAAGACACATGAGCAAATAAATCGCATAACCCAGCATAATCATGCGCGCCCTGCCCACGCGGTCGCTCAGCTTGCCTATGGCTGGCGCGGCTATCACGCAGGCAATGTTAAACAGCGCATACAGCAAAACCGTGTCTTTAATTGAGAAGCCAACGCTGTGTGCGCGCAGCAGCAAAAATCCGAAGCTAAAATAGGCCAGCGAAAAAATGCCTGCTGGGACAAGAAAGCGCTTAAATTGCGGACTGAGCATTTTCCAAGCCTCAATCATATTCTCACGCTGCCGCAAAGGTGCAGGCTGATCCTTAACAAGGCTCAAGGCCACAATACTCAGCACAGCAGGCACCATCGCCACCCAAAATAAAATTTGGTAGGTGTTTGCACCCTCGCCCAACCAAGCAAGTAAGCCGTAGGCGATGAGTGGACCAAAAATAGCACCTGTTTTGTCTAATGCCTTATGCACGCCAAATGCGTAGCCTCTTCTTTCATCACCCGCCACTGTTGAAAGCCAAGCATCACGGGGTGGCCCGCGGAAACCTTTGCCCAGCCGCTCAATCACACGAAACGCACTGAGCGCCGCCACCGAGGCTGACAGCAGCAAAATAATTTTTGCCAAGGTAGAAAATCCATAACCCGCCAAGGCGAAAACTTTGCGTTTGCCAGTTCTGTCCGACAACCAGCCAGAAAAATAATTTAAAGAAGATGCGGAAAGGTCTGCCAAACCCTCGACCACGCCCAGCAAGGCAGTAGAGGCACCAGCGATGGCGGTAAAAAAGACCGCAAATACCGAAAATATCATCTCCGAACTTAAATCAGTTAGCAAACTGACAATGCCCAACTTAAGCACGTCAGCATGCACGCCAAACCTGTTTTCATTAGGTTTGACTATTGCTACTTTGTTTATGTCATGCTTGGTTTGCATCATTTAATCTCACAGCAATCACAGAACTGCTTTGCGGCTTGCACCCACCTTAATTATCAGCTATATCTTTGCTTTGCTAGCGCATGCGTGTAAGCAAGTACTTATTTGCTGATGTTTGACTATTAAACTAAGATTATTAATACCCTCGAGCTTTTCCAAGTTGATAAGATCAGTTCCATTCTTTTAAGTTAAATCTTATTATTTTTACTTGAAGTCACGCGCCAAATCGTATTACCTACGTCATCTGCAACTAACAATGCGCCGTGCTTATCGAGCGCCACTCCTACTGGTCGACCATAAGCATCACCATTTTTGTTAACGAAGCCAGTAAGCACATCAATAGGCTCGCCATGTGGTTTGCCATTAACAAATGGCACAAATATTACTTTGTAACCACTTAGCGATGTTCGATTCCATGAGCCGTGCTGGCCAATAAATACTCCATTTGAAAATGTTTTAGATATTGTAGAACTACTAGAGAAAACCAAACCAAGCGATGCTGTGTGCGAACCTAAGGCGTAATCAGGTACAATCGCCTTAGCCACTAATTCTGCCATTTGTGGTTTTACACGCTCATCAATATGTTGACCAAAGTAACTATAGGGCCATCCGTAAAAACCGCCATCTCGCACCGAAGTTAAGTAATCAGGAACCAGATTATTACCTATTTCGTCTCGCTCGTTGACTACCGTAAATAATGTCGCATTTGCTGACTCCCAAGCAAGCCCATTAGGGTTGCGCAAACCAGATGCGAAAATACGATGTATCCCGCTTTCAACATCCACTTCCCATATAGCGGCTCGTCCAGCCTCCACTTCCATACCGTTTTCTGCAACGTTGCTATTTGAACCAACTGTAACGTAGAGCTTACTACCGTCTGCATTAGCAATGAGGTTTTTAGTCCAGTGATGATTTATTTTTCCTGCAGGCAAGTCTAGCAACTTTACGCCCCGTGATTTAATTTGGGTATCGCCAAAGATATAAAGAAACCGTAATATTGCATCTGAATTGGCAACATACATGTTATTTCCTATAAGCGCCATTCCAAAGGGCGAGTTTAAATTTTCCAGTAGTACAGACCGTACATCTACCCTGCCATCACCATCTGAGTCTCTAAGCAAAGTGATGCGATTAGCACTAGGTACTGCAGCGCCTGCCTTTTTCATCACCAAACCCATTATCCAGCCTTTGATACCTTTGCCATCTTCAGGCTTGGGTGGTGAGTTAGTTTCGGCAACTAGCACATCCCCATTAGGCAATACATACAGCCAGCGTGGATGATCAAGCCCAGATGCAAAAGCCGCTACACGCATGCCCGAAGGCGCTACAGGTGTAATGCCCGATGGCCAGCCAATAGCAGGCGCAATATTTAGTGTTGGTATTAACTTGTGTTTGGGTGGTGGCAAGGTTGGGTTAGAACCCATACCAGCCGAGACTGGAAGTGTGTCCAGCCCACCGCAAGCAGTGAGTGTCCAAACAATGCCACCTATCAACACCGCATTAACACGTAGTTGCATTTGCTTGACTCTTACCAAAAATCTTTGAATCAAATACGCCCCATCAATAGCAACACAACTAAGATTATGACAACTAAACCCAAGCCTCCACTTGGCCCATAACCCCAACCTTTGCTATGCGGCCAACTTGGAAATGCACCAATTAACATCAAAATCAAAATGATTAACAGTATGGTTCCTAAGCTCATAATATTCCCCTTAATTAGTAATTAAATTAGTTTGCCGGCACTGGCTCAGCAGGCGGCACAACGATTACCGTAGTACCATCGCCTGTTTTACCAGTATCACCTTGAACTCCAGTATCGCCCTGGCTACCTGTATCCCCTTGCACTCCAGTATCACCTTGATTACCTTTAACACCTGTGTCACCTTGATTGCCAGTGTTTCCTTGTACTCCAGGGTCGCCTGCTGGGCCAGCTGGGCCAGGCACAGCTACAGGTGTAGCGGGAACATTAACTACAGTTGGTTTATCGCAAGCGGCAAGGCTTAGCGCCGCAAGCAGAGTTGCTATTAATATTGAACGGTTCATATTGAATCCTTTAAATGATGAAAAATAAAAGTACGAATGTATTTTCGTAACTGTTGATTAGAATCGTATGCGCAAACTGTTTTCGGTTCTGTGCGGTAGCAAACATAGAATAGGAAAATTTGTCTTATTTGGATATTTACGCATCAAATAGTTTCATGTAATTCAAGGGCAACACTAATTGCTAAAGGCAGAAATGCACCTATACATATAGCCACTAATACATCCGTTGGCCAATGCACACCAAGAACCAAACGGGAAATTGCGACCAGAAAAATCCATAAAATGGCTATCAATAACACAAAATTACGTGATATAGGCCGAATGCGCCCCACACAAAGCACTGCGGCCGTAGCGAACGCTGCGACAGCTAGCGTATGCCCGCTGGGGAAACTCGATCCCCAATACCATTCAGCATCCCAGAGGCTTGGCCGAGTACGAACTGTCATCGTTTTAATGATATAAATTACAATCGTTGCGCTTATGAGAGAAGTTGCAACGAGTAGTGCCTCTAAGCGACGCCTTGACGCCAGTAGAGCGATTGTTGTTATGACGGTAAGAGGAAATAACACCATTGAAGAACCAGATAATGTGATGGATTCAAAGAATCCGTTTAGATATATTGGTGCGTGGTTATGGATGAAAAGCAAGATGCTCTTGTCAATTGGGCCTGATTCTCCACCAAGCACATCTTCAGTCAATTTGATTGCAGAAACTGAAAGTACAAATACCATTAAAACAACCAAACGGCGCTTGCCAAGCGACGCAAACCACAACGGTTGATATTGATGCAAGTAGGCACCTAAAACTAAATAGAGGCAGGCAATAATAAGCGCAAACTCTGCACTTTCTTCGATTAACTTTAAAATCACCTGCGCTCCTGCGTTCACATGAATAAAAACTCAAGGCCAAACATTCTAAAACAAGGCACTAGGTCAATCTCGGCTTGGAAGCATGCGTTTGAGTGTATTGTCCCGTACAAAATAATGATGAAACAATGCCGCAGCGGCATGTAAGCCAATGAGAAAATAGCCTATCGTGCCGCCAGTTTCATGTATTTCTTTAATTAAATCAGCAACATCATTATTTTTACCTATAAGCGCTGGCAATTCCAAACCAAAAAATGGAATTGTCTTTCCAGAAGCACTTAGCAAAAGCCAACCAAGAAGTGGCATACCAAACATCAACATATAAAGCGCCGCATGCATAAGTTTGGCAGAAAGTGTCTGCCACACAGCTGGATTAGGCTCAACGCGAGGGGAAGAGCTAGAGCTAGTTATATTTATCCCCAAACGAAACAAAGCTAAAATAAATACCAGCAGACCTAGCATAAAGTGCCAAGTTTTTAGCGCTTCGCGGGGATTGCTACCCTTGGGATAAATCCCACGTAACTCTATACACGCATATACTGCTATTAGCAGAAATAGCATTACCCAGTGAAGCCCTATAGATAAGGACCCATAACGCTCAGTACTATTGCGTACATTCATTGCTTTACCCCAATTATAAAACCTGATAATTCTGAGAGTTAATGGTCAGTTTATTAAAGAGTTGTTAATTAAAAGTATTCATTTTGCCTCATCCACCATCCTAATCGTCATTTCTTCAACTTCTTTCGCGACTTGAGCCAACGTTACATCCTGAGACAATGCCGAAAGCATTTGTTTTGGCTTAATCAGGCCGATTTTTGTTTTACCTTTCTCTGTATACACGGAGATACGACAAGGTAATACCATGTTTAGACGCATGTCAGTAGACAATACTTTTGCCGCTTGAACAGGGTTGCAGACTTCAAAAACTTTGCACTCTTCGTCAAATGCAATTCCTTTACTGCGAAGCGTTGTTCCTAGGTCGTGTACATGCAACACTCCAAACCCGTTACGAACAACCGCTGATTCTAAATCTGTCGACGCTTGTGTAAATGTTTTATTGGTTTCTACAATGTAATACATAAAACTATCTCCGTTAAATAACCACCAAGTTAATTGTATTTCTCTGCTATTTTCTTTATATAGTTACCAATTAACAACTCCAAGGTCAATTATCCTTCATCTAGTTACAAGATTATGTGCGTTGCCGCACAGACATCAAACCGTTAGAAAATTATTATGCAAACTCGAGATAGGAAAGGTTACAAATGAGCGACACCACAGAACTTAGTTGCCCTCAGTGTGGCGGCTATATTATTCGCATTCCACGCCGTACCAGCGACCGTATAATCAGTATATTTGGATCGGTACGCCGTTATCGCTGCCAATATTTCCCTTGTCAGTGGGAAGGAAAACTCCGTACGAGCGATTATACTAAAACCAAGAACCCAGAAACACACACCATCAAGACAAAGCACATGTAACAACTCACTACTGGATTTAATTAAATATGCAACTTCGCTTATCTTTCAATAAGCTAAATTGCACGTTTAACACACACATTAATTTATAGCGCTACTTACTTCTTATCTTTCCCAATCTGGTTACCAATTACGCCACCAATTGCAGCGCCGCCAACAGTGCCTATTACACCTCCACCAGTTACCACCGCGCCAGCAGCGGCTCCCACGCCAGCCCCAATTGCGGTAGCTTTATCTCGATGCGACATGCCACTACAGCCACTTAAACTGATTAGTATGGCCGCTGTCACTGCAATTACATTAAATCTATAGTTCGTTTTCATGATAGTTTCTCTTTCATAAATTCTAGTTAAAAAACTTAGTTTCATTAACAAACAGTCTATTACCTGCCTTGCTAAAACCATTATTGGTTTTTATAAAAGTGCAGTCTGTGCGCCAGCGAGCATAGTAGTTAATTTATTAGGTTATTAAGAATATTTAAATTATTATCTTAATTAATTCAGGTTAGCGAAAAAACTTCGTCAATATAGATTGGCTAAATTCTTATGGTAATTTTGCAAGATCCTCATCAAAACCACCTGCTTGATGCGCTTCTCAAAGTAGATTACGACCGCCTGTTTCCTAATCTTGAATTAATTGAATTGCAACTTGGCGAAGTTGTCTGTGAATCTGGCAGTAAATTAAAGCATGTGTATTTCCCTACAACATCTATCGTATCGTTACTTTATGTAATGGAAGATGGCGCATCGGCAGAAATCGCTGTAGTTGGCAATGAGGGAATCCTCGGTATTCCTGTATTTATGGGTGGCGAGACTACACCAAGTCGGGCTGTGGTGCAGAGCGCAGGACATAGTTACCGACTAAGAGCACAATTACTAAAAAATGAATTCAATCGAGCTGGACCATTGCAACGCTTATTACTGCGCTATACCCAAGCGCTAATAACACAGATGGCGCAGACCGCCGTTTGCAATAGACATCATTCTGTAGAGCAGCAACTATGCCGCTGGCTATTGCTAAGTATTGACCGATTGCCTGGACATGAGTTGATTATGACGCAAGAACTAATTGCCAATATGCTAGGCGTTCGCCGCGAAGGTGTGACTGAAGCGGCGGGCAAATTGCAAGCTTTAGGATTGATCAATTATAGGCGCGGTCACATCTCGGTGTTAGATCGTACTGGCCTAGAAAAAAGAAGCTGCGAATGCTATCAAGTCGTTAAAACCGAATATGATCGACTGTTACCGGCCTTTCACGGCATAGCCCACTAAAATTTCTAATTTTCGTGCTTTAAATTGGGCTGGTTTTTCTACCCTCCCCTGTCAAATCTCACCATTTACTTTGGCTGCAAAACAATCATTCAACCAGCAATAAATATTGCTTATGTGTGCTAATGCACAGAGTCAAGTAACTCAAAAATACATAATAGCGAATCGAGCAATTATTTAAGTACGTGAATGGATGAAAATATGTTTAATAAAATTCGAGCACTCATGGACGATTCTACTGATATAAACAGCAATGTGTTCGATCACTTAGAGGAAGGCATTTATAAAGAAAAGGCGCGCGCTGCAATTGCGCTTAACTCGATTAGTGACGCAGTGATTTGTACTGACATTAACGGTGATATTGATTATTTAAACATCGCGGCTGAAAAAATAACTGGCTGGTCTAGAGAAGAAGCCAATGGCCACCCCATTGGCAAAGTATTTAAAATTATTAATGGTTTGACGCGCAAACCAATTCCAAGCCCAGTTGATTTGGTACTGCAATCAAACAAACCAAGAGGATTGGCTGCAGACACTTTATTGATAACACGTGCAGGCAAAGAACTAGCCATTGAAGATTCAACTTCGCCCATTCATAACTTAGATGGAAAACTTACTGGAGTCGTTATTGTATTTAACGATGTAAGTGAAACAAAAGAATTGTCTCTAAAAATGGCACACTTAGCGCAACATGATTTTTTAACTGATTTACCAAACCGCGTATTATTAAACGATAGAATTTCTCAGGCAATTGCTTTAGCGATGCGAAGTGGTACACAGCTGGCAGTATTATTCCTTGATTTAGATAACTTTAAGCAGATTAACGATTCACTAGGACACGAAACTGGGGATAAAGTATTACAATCGGTAGCAAAGCGCCTTAATCAGTGTGTAAGAAGTTCGGATACTATAAGCCGAATTGGCGGTGATGAGTTTGTCATTCTTTTGAGAGAAGATAAGAGTGCTGAAGATGCTGTCTTAACTGCAGAAAAGATATTAGCCTCTATGATTTTGCCACATTCTATTAATAATAATGACCTTTATTTAACCACAAGTATTGGTATTAGCATCTACCCTACTGATGGCCTAAACGCAGAAACCTTGATTAAAAATGCAGATACTGCCATGTATCATGTCAAAAACAATGGAAGCAATAATTACCAATTCTTTAAAACAAAAATGAATATTCGCGCTGCCGAGAAACAGTTTATAGAAACGAACTTACGCTTAGCACTTGAAAATAAAGAATTTACATTACGTTTTCAACCCAAGGTAAACCTAAACTCTGGCAAAATTACTGGCGCCGAAGCACTATTACGCTGGGATCACCCTGAATGGGGTGAAGTTACTCCAGAAAAATTTATACCCATAGCAGAAGATTGTGGTTTAATTTTGCCCATTGGTCGTTGGGTATTGCGAGAAGCTTGTGCTCAAGCAAAGAGATGGATAAATGCTGGATTGCAGCCGATAGCGGTTGCGGTAAACATTTCCGCTAAAGAATTCAAGCAGAATAATTTCGTTGAGTATATACGCAAAACTTTATATGATACTAAGCTAGAAGCACACTATTTAGAGCTTGAAATTACCGAAAGCTCTTTAATGTGTGATGCTGAATCTAGCATCACGATATTAAGTGAACTCAAAAAATTAGGTGTAAAAATAGCGGTGGATGATTTTGGTACGGGTTATTCTAGCTTGAGTTATCTTAAAAAATTCCCTATAGACGTGCTTAAAATTGATCAATCTTTTGTTCATGATATTGCTAGTGAAAATGATAACGGAATTATCGTGAGCGCAGTGATTAGCATGGGAAACAGCCTTAATCTTCGTGTAATTGCTGAAGGAGTAGAAAATCAAATGCAATTAAGCTTTCTTAAATTGCAGCATTGTGAAGAGGGTCAAGGTTATCTTTTTAGTAA
Organism: Methylotenera sp.; assembly: GCA_031379885.1. Taxonomy (GTDB): domain Bacteria; phylum Pseudomonadota; class Gammaproteobacteria; order Burkholderiales; family Methylophilaceae; genus Methylotenera_A. The sequence continues at coordinate 11,819 of JANNFN010000065.1, read as the reverse complement.
ATCACTTATGGCTGAGCAATTTACCGCGCTACTCGTTAACGAAAGTAAACACTGGTGTAGTAGCTTCGCTATTGAGTACAGCTAAATAGCCAGCTCAACCATAAACCAGGCTGTTTTTATAAGATTAGCTATGTAAATAACTCTTCTTTTGAATTATTACAGTTTATGCTTCGATAATAACTTTCAGCGCTTTACTGTCAGCCGCTTTGCTAAAAGTCTCATAGGCCTGCATGATTTTATCTAGCTTAAAGTGATGGGTGATAAGTTGTGCTGGGTCAATGCGCTTTGACCGCAAGGTTTTTAATAGCATGGGTATTGATACCGTATCCACCAAGCGCGTAGTAATTGTGATGTTGTGTGACCATAGCCGCTCTAAATGCAAATCTACCTTTTTGCCATGCACACCAACATTCGCAATGGTGCCTCCAGGTGCCACAATGGCTTGGCAAAGCTCAAACGTAGCAGCTATGCCTACTGCTTCAATCGCAGTATCCACGCCGCGCCCGTGTGTTAATTTCATCACTTGTTTTGCGGCGTTGCCGTCCGCGCTATTAACAGTGGCTGTTGCACCAAATTTTTTGCTCACTTTAAGTCTGTTGTCATCAATATCAATCATAATTATTTCGGCAGGTGAGTAAAACTGCGCAGTGAGTAAGGCAGCCAGCCCAATTGGACCAGAGCCAACAATAGCAACAGTTGCGCCTACTTCGACCTTGCCACTTAATACGCCACATTCAAATCCTGTGGGCAAGATATCGCTCAGCATGACCAAGGCATCTTCATCTACATCTTTTGGTATAGGGTATAAGCTGGTATCCGCGTGCGGAATGCGTACAAACTCAGCTTGTGTGCCGTCTATTTTATTACCAAGAATCCAGCCGCCAGTGGCGCAATGCGAATACATGGCTTTACGACAGTAATCACAGCGGCCACAAGCGCTTATGCATGAAATTAACACCTTGTCACCTGGCTTAAATGTGGTGACACCCGCACCCACTTCATCAATAATGCCTATTCCTTCATGGCCTAAAATAGTGCCAGGTTTACAGGTGGCAACATCTCCTTTAAGTATATGCAAGTCGGTACCACAAATTGTCGTTTTAGATATTCTGACAATTGCATCACTAGGCATGTTAATACTTGGTTTTGGGCGACTTTCCAAACCATTGAGTCCAGTACCATTATAAACAAATGCTTTCATTATATTTCCTTTAAAAAAACCTAACTGCAATGGCTAAAACTTGGCAATAAATGGCCTATTAACGTGCAATAGAAACCCCAATGCGGACTTGTGTGTCGCTTTTCTTGTCGAAATCCAATAATGTTTCGCCGTAACCTGAAAGTAGTTGCAGATGCACGAACGCCCCTGTACGCGCGAAAATTCTATCGCTGATAGGATAGGAAACATCCAGTTGACTTGAGCTATATCCCCCAGTACCCAAACGATAAAGCCCACCTAACACAAGCCCATCCTCGCGTCCATAACGTAGCTGCCAATCGACATAGCCTCTGTAGCGTTGGATATCCGAGTTCTCTTCCTTATTTAAGTAATATTGAAGTTTTGGGTAAAATGATAATCGTCGACCATTGGCCATGTCAAAATTCCAAGTTGGTCGGATAAATGTGGTATTCAGTGAGCGAGAACTTATTCCAGGCTGCCCGTTAGATTCATGTTCTGCGCCTACCCTCCACTCGTCTGGCAACACGCCTCGGCCACTACCCACCCATCGGTAAAATAGACTCGGCCGATAGCTGGTATCGCGGAAAGGGCCTGATTTTTCTCCTATATCCCAAAGTGTCGTTTGGGTATAGGCCAAATAGACATTGCTGAGCAATGGCACAAAACCTGCAATTGAGCCTTCTGGATCAAAAGGGCGATACTTGAAACTGAGCTGAAATCTAGCATCCGTGCCATGCTCTGAGTTTTTCCCCATAATAAAATACATAGGCTCGTTGGCCGAAAGAGCAGGTTCATTATCTGGATTAGCGATGACGACCTTAGCAGCACCGTTATTTGAAGAGCTTTCTATACTTATTGTTGAATTGCTAGGGTCTGTAGTTTCAATCGCTTGCATAGCGCCAGCATCCTCTCTAGGGGCGAGCATTACAATACGATTCGAACTTTGATCTGCGAGTTCCGCGCGCACGATACCCACATAATCCTTAGTAGCAACGCCAATATAAATTCGATGTAGCGCGCTTGTGGCAGAAGATTTGGCGGGCGTTAATTCTATTTCTTCACTATTACCATTGCCAGATAACTTCATTTTGAATATGGCTGGCCAATTGGTCGTTTCTTCTAACTTAACAATATCAAACCTGATTTTTTGCCCGAAGTTAATAACCTCACTTTTACTGGCTATCTGCCATTGCTCTGCCGCACATGCATAGGCAGGCAACATGCCCGCCATGAATAACACTAATGCAAATAACTTGAGTTTATTTAACCCATTACCGCTATGCATTGGCTAGTAGCGATGACAAATCTTCTGCATGTTCTTCTTCCATAGCTAGAATTTCTTTCAACATGCGCTGCGTTGTTGGGTCGTTTTCTGCCAAATAGGTAATCATTTCACGATAGCTTTCAATGGCAATGCGCTCGGCGATTAAATCTTCTTTTATCATTGCAGTAAGTGTGTCACCAGCCACATATTCAGCATGGCTACGGTCACTTAAGCCAATAGGTGAAAAGTTTGGCTCGCCACCAAGCTCTGTAATGCGTTTAGCTAGGCGATCTGCATGTGCCATTTCTTCATTTGCATGCTCAAGAAACTCCGCTTTAACGCCTTCAGAATGAATACCTTTTGCCATAAAATAATGACGTTTGTAACGCAACACACACACCAACTCTGTAGCAAGTGCCTCGTTCAACAGCCTAATCACCGTGTCGCGATCTGCCGCATAACCTTCAGTCACCGCACCTTCCTCAATATGTTGACGAGCGCGCTTACGCAGGGTTGGAATGTCGGATAGGGCTGATTGTTTGCCTGTGTCTACTTCGTTTGTAACTGGTTTCATTTTATATCTCCTTAAATACTTTGATAGAATTTTTTTATGAATAATGGGCTACGTGGCTAAACATGCATCAGCTGTTTGATCAAATGCCTATTGCATAGCTACTATTCTTATTCGATCTTTAAAAATATCTTTCCTATTTGAAATCGCATCTGATTCTATTGGTTTTACCTCGGTAACTGCGCTTTCCATTTCATCTTCCTCACGGTCTTCATCAGTTACTTTTGCTTTTGTATCACATGTCTTATTTTTGATAAATTCGCCAGTTTTTGAAGTATTTTCCACAGTTTTAACATTGGCCATAGCTTTGATTTTAGCCGCCTTTGCCTCAGCTAGGCATGCATCTTCTGCACTTCCTGTAAGTAAGCTACATTTATTTTTGGCAATTCTATACTCCGCATTGATACTGTTAGTAATAGATTGATGCCGCTCTTTTGTTATGTTTTCCGCGATAGCATTGAAACTAAAAACTAGGCCTATAATTAATGCAATTAAACTGGTATGTAGATTTATCATGACATTTCCTTTTAATGCTTTAGTATTTACAGCAACGTGTGTCCTTCTGCATCTTTAATCATGATGCCAAGGTGTTTATGTGCATCTTCAGTATTAAAGCCATATATTTCTTGAATTTTTCCAACAATATAATCACGCTTATCAGGATTAACCGTTGAAGTCCCGTCTAAAGGCATGTCTAATTTTGGTTTAGCGTCATGCTTCATCTTTTTCCTATTACCTATCATTTCATTCCAGTTCATTTGATTTACTCCCATTCATCTGAAGCGTAAAAACGCTATTTCTATTAAATGCCTTGCTCTACTTAACAAAGCGCGCTTTTGCTTCGTCCATACACGCACTCTTCGCGCTACCTGCAAGAACATCACATTTCTCCTTGGCTACCGCAAAATCGGCATCATTCTTATCCTCTTTCGCATCGCTATAGGCATCACCTGCTTTTTCTCGCGCATCAGCATTTGCTTCAGTTGATTCTTCTTTTGCTTCAGCATTAGCCTTCAAGGTCTTTGCCTTAAACTTAGCATCAGCTATTTGGTGCACCTGAGCAGCATCTGCCTCTTTTACACAAACATCCTTGACGTTACCAGCTTTGTCATCACACATTTCAATAGCTACCGAGTGCTCTGCATCGGCCTTAGCAATACTCAAACCATATCGACTCTTGGCGGATGGCTTATAATTAGACTTAAGCTCAGCATTGGCGACATTCTTATTGCCTTTAGCTTTTGCAATACATATATCACTGGCATTTCCTGCAAGTGCATCGCATGCTACTTTGGCAGATTTGAACTCCGCGACTATATCTTTCTCTTGAGACTTAAATTGATTTTTTGACATGTTTTCGGCCATAGCGCTAATACTAAAAATAAGGCTAATGGCTAATGCAATTGCACTGATATTAGAATTTTTCATCTTAATTTTTCTCATTTAAAAATTTACTTGGGGTGTAACATTCCATTTTGGCATTGCCATTATCTAGAATATAATTGAGTGTTTCATTTACATTTTTAACAGTGTCATACCTAGCCTTCAGTTTGCCCTGTTTGTTTATTTTCAAAAAATGCGTACCTGCATTATTGATAATTTTCATTATCATTTCCTTTTTATTGATTTACTTATTTCTTTGTAAAAGCCCGTCAAACTTGCCTCTACAGGTGTGTCCACTTTATTGCTGGTATGAATCATATTTTTAAACGTATTGTTTAAGATGGAAAGCTGCTTGTCAGCTTTACTTTCTACATCCTTAGTTGCTTTCTGAATCTCTTCGCCTGCAATATCTGGTTTTTCACCAGCGGACTTGGCTTTCTCCGGATTTAAACTACTACTCTGCTTCTCATCGTTTTTAATTTGATTCCAGTTCATTCGTATGACCTTTGTGGATGGTTGTAGGGTGAACCGTTACATCAAAATATTTGCCATGAGAAGCAGTATTTTTTTACATCGTCTTCATCGTGTCGCTGTTAGATCCAGATTTTTCCTTGCTACAGCAATCCATCTCTTTTTGCTTGTTTTGCCATTCTGTCAGCTCCTTCTCTACATCATTCATGGCAGTTCCGTACACTTCTTGAATTTTTCCAGCAAGTTGGTCTCGTTTGCCTGCAATAACATCTAACTGATCATCAGTGAGTTTGCCCCACTGTTGTTTAACGTTACCTTTTAATTGTTTCCAATTACCTTCGATTTGATTCCAGTTCATTTGTATTCCTTTATAAGTAGTCGTATTAAGTAGCGAGTAATTCATCACATCAACATGACATAAATAACTGTAAACTTTCTAGCTTACGAACTATTTGTCTTGTAACTTACAGATTACGGTGATTGAGGTTGGCTGTCCGTTTGCTAGCGCACATAGCAGAGATTTTATTGCCTATGCTTTGGCAGCAGATGCTCATCTTCTGCCAACAAAAGGTCTTCAATGGAGCTATCAGAACGCTCAAAACATTTTGCTACCTGCTCCCAATCAACAACCGACCACCATGCCTTTAAATAATCAGGACGGCGATTTTCATATTTAAGGTAATAAGCATGTTCCCATGCATCGTTGAGTAATAGCGGAAAGCGGTTTTTCATCATAGGATGATCGTGTCCATCCGTAGTAATGACTTCTAGCTTGCCACCATTTTGACGAGTTCGCGTTAGCCACACCCAACCTGAACCAAACAGCTTGCCGCCTTTTTCTTCAAATTGGGTTTTAAAAGCTGCAAAACTGCCAAAATCACGATTAATCGCCTCACGCAACAATCCTTTTGGCTCCCCAGATGCACCAGGTTTCATAGCACGCCAAAACATACTGTGATTCACATGTCCGCCTGCATTGTGGTGAACCGCTTCTCTAATTTCTTTTGGGATTTTTTCTAAATTAAGCAACAACCACAGTGCAGAGCGATCTTGAAAGTCTGGATAAAAACCATCCAATGCCTCGTTGAGCTTCTTCACATAGCCAGCGTGATGATTATCGTGATGCAATATCATGGTACGAGAATCAATGTAAGGCTCTAAAGCAGCATAGTCGTACGATAGAGGTGGTAAATAATGCTTAAGGTTGGTTTTTGCTGGAAGCAAAGCTTCATTGGTCAGTTCGTTCATTGGTATGCTCCAATATGAAAGGTTAAATTAACAAGTAAATTGCCATAGCATTTGCAATTCGATAACCTAGAATACACATTAGAAAGTTGATGATCTGTGCGGCGGCGCACATTAAATTGTTAAACTTGAAACTTTGAATAAACTATTGAGATAAAAGAAATTCACACATTAAATCGACAATACGACGCAATGTAGTTGATATTTAAGCAGGGAGTTACTGAATTAAATGGTTATTTATACTTACGACTTGCTGCTTAGCTTACGCACAACTTGCCACACGATCCAGCCACGCTGAAGCCATTTACCAGTGCGACATGATCGCATCGCCGTAAACAGACCCAAGCTTGCACCTGCAGTCCAAACGGGATGGTTCTTAATATAACTCACCGCGGCGAGGCCACGATCAGCCAAAGCTAAAGGAGAACGCCATGTTTCAATGTTTTGCGCAATTAATAATCGTTGTGCAGCTGCTTCTGCAATCAAGGATTCGCGCCTTTCAGCTAAGTTACGCAATTTTTTGTTCATGTGTTCACATTATCTTAGCTGCTGGCTATCTTTAAATAGCTCTAGCAAGCTTGCTAAAAATAATCTCGGTTTTGTTTTAGCTTTACGCATCGCGAAAGCGCACGCAGCCAAACCAGCTAATATAAAAAATCCAGCCAATAAACCTAGTGCTAGCAAACGATGTGATTCCCAAAAAATCACTACTAGCAGAATAGCTCCCAGCACTACTCCAACCATCAAACTAAATAAGGATACTAGTGACAGTATCACCAGTGATAGCAAATGTTCTCTATCTTCCTCTAAATCTGTTGATAGAAGTTCAAGTCTAGTATGCACGATGCTCACAAGTGAACCTGCGAGCACCGTCAAGGAGTTTAGCAAGCCTCCGCTACCGCTAGATGTATTTTCAGCCATAAAGAAAACCTAGCGACGACCTATTAACAAACCAATAACTACCCCAATGCTGGCTGCAAAGCCAACTGAGCGCCATGGATTTTCGTGCACATAAGCATCTGTCGCCTTGGCGGCTTCTTTAGTTTTAGCGAGCATTGCGGTTTGAGCATCTGCCATTCTAGCTTTAGCTATGCCAAGCGACTCTTCTGCTTTGGCGCGAATCTCGGCGACTTTTTCACCGCCTGTGTTTACCGTTGCTTTAAGCAGAGCCTCTGCATCTGCTACAGCCACTTTAAAATCTGTGATTAATTGGTCTTTATTAAAATCATTTGATGTTGTTTCCATTTGTTTCTCCATTGTTAATTAAATATTTACTTACGCGCAAAAAGCAGAATCATGCCTGCCGCAATAGCACCAACACTAACCCAGACTGGGAAATTTATAGTTTCCTTATCTTTGACTGACAACTCTATCGGCCCTATTTTTGCATTATGTGTCTCTTTGGTATAGGTAAAGCTACCATATGCCAACCCTAAGACACCTGCTATGATTAACACCATAGCCAACGTTTTTGCTGAATTCATTTTATTTTCTCCAGTAGATGCAAATCTTACTTAGACTAACGAATAATTCGAACCAATATCATCACAATTGCGATGACTAAAAGAATATGAATGAACCCACCCATGGTGTAAGACGAGACTAGGCCAAGTACCCATAAAATAAGCAATATCACTGCAATCGTTTCAATCATTTTATTTCTCCTAATTAGCAAACAACTTATTTATTTAGCTTTAAGTTGCATATCATTTTGAACAGAAGTCACACCTTTGATATTGCGTGCCACATCAACAGCTTTGTTAATATCGGCCTGTGAATTAACAAAACCACTCAGCTGAACTACACCTTTATAGGTTTCCACATTGATTTCAGCAGACTTTAGTGTTGACTCATTAAATATGGCGGTTTTAACCCTCGTTGTAATAACACTATCATCAAGATATTCTCCTGCACTTTCTTTACTAGTGGCGGTGCTTTCTTTGTTAGAGGATGCTGTACCTTCTTTTTGTGTCGTCGATGCACAACCAAGCGTTGTCGCGAGCATGGCGGCAAGGCTGATAGAAGTAATTATTTTAAGTAGTTTCATTTTTGGTCTCCGTGTAAATTCAAAAAAACTGGTAAATCTAACTCTAAGTCAATGATCTACTTATTTTTAATAACACTCTGTGCGCTATCGCACTTAACTGATAATTTTTTAAGCTTTTACAGGTATCACGTGTACGGTTGCACGAGCTAAATTGCGATAGATTCTGCCCCTGCGAACATACGGCCACCACTCATAAAGAAAAATCTGCAGTGGGCGCCACATAGCAACCCAGCCACCAATGAGTAGGCTTTCTTTCAGCAACCTAAGAAAAGTGTTGTTAGAAAAACTAGTAGCAAGAATATCGGCACCCAGTAGACACATAGCCAGAAATACAAGTCCAATCATCAGGCTGACGCGACCCTCCAATAACAGCAACCGCAAGCTACGTTTAGAGCGCTCAGACTTGTATTCAAAATAGTTATGAATCGCCTCAGAAACCAGCAAGGATGGATCTTCCAGCGGCATCTGCTCAATCTGAACAATAATGCGAAAGTGGCAATTCTGCGGGAACTCCAACGCCCAACTTTCAAGAAACTCCTCGGCATCCGTATCAAGGTTGCGATGGTGAAAAGGCGTTGGATCCATCGAATTGAATAGCTCCGAAAGTTTAACTACACGTAGCTCTATTTGGTGAGTAGGTAGATGGATTTTTTTAATTTTAATCACACTTTCATTTGTGATACTAGCTGCAACCATTGCTAACTAATGATTACGACCTCGATCATGATTTTTGCCTTTGCGGTCTTTCCCATGATCGTCACGACCTTCTCCCCAGTGCTCGTCATAACGGTCATCCCCGTACTCTCTGTGCTGCTCTCTATAACGTGGAGCATATTCATTGTTATACCAACCATCCTGCACAAAATAGACCCGCTCGTTGCAAGCATTATATTGATGGCAGTGTTTACGCCAATTTCTAGCATGGCCTGGGGGGACGCGCAAATAGATTGGTTCGCGCTCTATATACACGCGCTCGATTACTCTAGGCTGACGATAAATCACACGCGGCTGTGGATAAGGATAGTCACCAATATCGATGCGACCATAGAAACCAGGCTGTCCAACACTGACAGAAACTCCAACGTCAGCAGCAAACAGGGGCATGCTTAGTACGGCCGCTGCTACTGCCACTGCGATAATAAAATGCTTCATGTTGAATCTCCAAGGTGGTTTTTAAAAAAAATTAGACTAAGATTAGTTGCAAATATACAAACTTATACCTGCTAGCTTTACTCATTACGATACCTATCTCGAGCTCGCTCCTGTCCATGCTGCTGTTTTTGCTTGCGAGAAGGATCTTGTTCTAGTTGATTTTGTTTTTGTTCCTGCGATTCAGGTATCTGCTGCTCACGTTGGTCGTTTCTTTGTTGTGGCTGTTGTTTTTGTTGTTGTCCTTGCTGACGCTCTTGTTTTGGAGATGCTGATGTTGCTTTCTGATTGTCTCCACCTCTATTTTGCGGAGATTCTGAGCGCTTATTAGCATTATTGTCATGCTGAGAACTTTCTCGTTTAGGTTTTACTTGCTGCGCAGGTACTCTTTGTTCTTTCTGTTTTTGATAATGTTGCTGCACTACTGGATCGCGCGACTCATAACGATAACTTTTCTTTTGTAGCTCATGCTGCTGCTCTACTTGATGCGGATATCGATCACCTGAATACTGCCGTTGATAAGCGGGTAATGGGGCTGGCGTATGTGGAGCTCTTCGATCCCATCTGTCCCAGCCGTTTCTGCGGTGTTCCCAATCGCGCCCCCAATGCTCACCCCAGCGTGGTGCAGAAACAGAACTCCAACCAAAGAAAAAAGTAGGTTGCAAACGGTAGTAGCGCACAGGAACTCGCAGGATAAACAACGGTACATCTTCTGGATATACAAGCCACCAAGGGCCGTTATACCAAGAGCTTTGGTACCAATTATCGTCTTGGAAAACCCAGTACAAGCCATCATAAAAAAAGTAATTCGAGTCCATCTGTGGTGCATAATAAACTGGGTAACCAGGCACAACTACAAGACGTGGGTACACTGGCACATTGATTCCAATACTCACCTGAACGTCAGCAAAAGCCGCTGAATAAAACAGCATCCCAAACACTACGAGTAACTTACGAATTCTAAACATTTTGTGACCACCAGTTGGTTGGCTAAAGTTAAAGTCATGGTTATCAGCAAAATGCGACACCAACTCTAACTTTCACATACTATTTGGTTGCACCCATGCACTTCAGTGCGGTATCGCACATATATAAAAATTTATATTTGCAAGCCACTTAAACCAACGCTTACGTGCGCTAACGAACAGACGACAAAATGCTTACACGATAATTTATCGTTGTATCTAGAAATGGCTTTTTGTAGTTTGATAATTTTTTAAGGAATGTGCTGTTGGTTATGAAAAAATTTGGGTACGTCAGCATTAAAAGGCAAGTAGCAGCACTATGTCTCGTGCTTCTAACAAGCTGTAGCTCAATACCCACCATGGTGCCAGACATGGCGATGCGTTCACCACGTCCAGTGCAGCTAGAAGGTGCACATGGTCTACTGACCAACAAACAGAGCCAAGTGATTCTGGCAAAACTCAAAAAAAATGGGGATGACACCAGTATCTTTGACAAACATCTAGCGTTAATGACAGAAATTACCGATAGCCCACTGGTGGTAGGCAACAAAGTAGAACTACTAATCGATGGTCCAACTACTTATGACGCGATGTTTGTAGCAATAGAGAATGCAAAAGATCATATCAATATGGAGTCTTACATCATCGAGGATGATGAAATTGGACAGCGTTTTGCTAAGTTACTAATTAACAAGCAAATGAACGGGGTGCAGGTAAATCTTATTTATGACAGCTATGGTTCAATTAGCACACCCAAAGCGTTCTTTGAGCCACTAATAGCAAGTGGCGGCAATGTGCTGGAATTCAATCCTATTAACCCACTATATTCACGTAAAGATTGGGAATTCAGTAGGCGTGATCACCGAAAGCTATTAATCATCGATGGTCAAATCGCTTTTGTTGGTGGCATCAATATTAGTAGCGTTTATTCAAGTGGGTCGTTTGGCAAATCCAAATCTACTCATAACAAGCAGCAATGGCGAGACACCCATTTGCGCATGACTGGGCCAGTTGTGAGTGAATTTCAAAAGCTATTTATTGCAACTTGGAACGAACAACAAGGCGAGCCATTGGCGTTTAAGCAATATTTTCCAGGGGAAACAAATCAAGGCAATGAAGTGGTACGCGCACTTGGTAGCAACCCAGAAGAACCTTACAGCCAAATGTTTGTAACCTTGCTATCCGTCATCAATAGTGCGGAAACTCAAATTTCACTAACTAATGCTTACTTTGTGCCAGACCCGCAAATGTTGACTGCATTAAAAGAAGCGGCGCAGCGCGGCGTAGACGTAAGGCTACTGCTGCCTGATAAGACTGATTCGAATTTGGTGTTTTATGCATCGCGTTCTTTCTATGATGAGCTGTTAAGTGCAAATGTAAAAATATACGAACGGCAAGATGCATTATTACACGCCAAAACTTTACTCGTAGATGGCGTGTGGTCAACTATAGGCTCTACCAACCTTGATTGGCGTAGCTTCACAAATAATCAAGAAATAAATGCGATAGTGCTAGGGCAAGATTTTGGTGCACAAATGCAGGCT
>JANNFN010000026.1:0-10514 GCA_031379885.1 Methylotenera sp. | reverse complement strand
CTTAATACAAACCACAAAACCACGTTTTAACTTGACCAAAAAGCCTAAAAAAGCCACACTACAGTCTTTATAGAACATTCTAATTCACGTTTGGTTGCAGCGCTTTTGCATAAATTATACGCGCAGCAAACGTGACACGGAGAAATCTCAAGCATGGCAATGAATCAACAGACTGGTTTACAAGAAACTGACGCACTAGAAACACAAGAGTGGCTTGACGCGCTAACCTCGGTGATTGAAAATGAAGGCACAGAGCGCGCGCATTTTTTATTAGAAGCGATGATAGATAAAGCACGGCGTTCAGGCAGCAACTTGCCTTATAACGCGACAACCGCATATGTAAACACCATCCCAACCCATTTGCAGCAGCGCTTGCCGGGTGACCCTGAAATGGAACGCAGAGTACGTGCGCTAGTGCGCTGGAACGCGGTGATGACGGTGTTGCGTGGCAATGAAAAATCACCTGGCGTGGGCGGTCACATTGCTAGCTTTCAATCTGCCGCTACTTTATATGACACTGGCTTTAACTATTTCTTTAGAGCCCCTAATGAAAATTTTGGTGGTGATTGCGTCTATTTTCAAGGCCACTCATCGCCTGGCGTCTATGCGCGCGCTTTTCTTGAAGGTCGTATTTCAGAAGAACAATTATCAAACTTCCGTCAAGAAACAGGTGGCGAGGGCTTATCGAGCTATCCTCACCCTTGGTTGATGCCTGATTTTTGGCAGTTCCCGACCGTTTCTATGGGTTTAGGTCCATTGCAAGGCATTTACCAAGCTAGATTCTTAAAATACTTACACGACCGCGGCATTGCCGATACATCTGACCGCAAAGTATGGGTGTTTTGTGGTGATGGCGAAATGGACGAGCCTGAATCGCTTGGTGCCATTTCATTGGCAAGCCGCGAAAAATTAGACAATCTAATTTTCGTGATTAACTGCAATTTGCAGCGTTTAGATGGCCCTGTGCGTGGTAATGGAAAAATCATACAAGAGCTGGAATCTGATTTCCGCGGCTCTGGCTGGAATGTGCTAAAAGTGATTTGGGGCTCGTACTGGGATCCTTTATTGGCAATGGACAAAGACGGTATATTGAAAAAACGCATGGAAGAATGCGTGGACGGTGAATACCAAAACTTTAAAGCAAAAGGCGGCGCCTACACACGCGAGCATTTCTTTGGAAAATATCCAGAGTTAAAAGCCATGGTTGCCGCCATGTCTGACCAAGACATTTGGCGCTTAAACCGCGGCGGGCATGATCCCCACAAGGTGTATGCGGCTTACCACGCGGCGGTAAATCATAAAGATCAACCGACCGTGATTTTGGCCAAAACCGTCAAAGGCTATGGCATGGGCGAAGCGGGCGAAGGCCAAAACATTACCCACCAGCAAAAGAGCATGGATATTGAATCACTCAAAAAATTCCGTGATAGGTTTGATTTGCCGATTACCGATGAACAAGTGGAAAACTTAAGCTTCTACAAACCTGCTGACGACTCGCCTGAAATGAAATATATGGCCGAACGCCGTGTCGATATGGGCGGTTTTGTGCCGCAACGTAGACGCAAGGGAAATGAACTAAAAATACCAGAGCTTTCTGCTTTCGAAAACATGCTGGCGGCTACAGGCGAGCGTGAAATTTCCACCACCATGGCGTTTGTGCGCATACTTTCCACCTTGGTACGCGATAAAGAAATCGGCAAATTTATCGTACCGATTGTGCCTGATGAAGCACGTACTTTCGGCATGGAAGGCATGTTCCGCCAGCTTGGTATTTACGCCAGTCAAGGCCAGCTTTACGAGCCGATGGACTCTGACCAAGTGATGTATTACAAAGAGCAAAAAGACGGCCAGATTTTAGAAGAAGGCATTAACGAAGCTGGCTCATTCTCTAGCTGGATTGCGGCGGCTACGTCATATTCCGTCACTGGCGTGCAGATGATTCCTTTCTACATTTTCTATTCAATGTTCGGCTTTCAGCGTATTGGTGATTTAGCTTGGGCAGCGGGCGATAGCCGGGCGCGCGGTTTCTTACTTGGTGCAACCGCAGGTCGCACCACATTGAATGGCGAGGGTTTACAGCACGAAGATGGCCATAGCCATTTAATGTCGGCGACCATTCCAAACTGTATTTCGTATGACCCGACTTTTGCTTATGAACTCGCCGTCATCATTCAAGAAGGCTTGCGCCGCATGGTGCAAAATCAAGAAGATGTGTATTACTACATTACCCTGATGAACGAGAATTACACGCATCCTGCGCTACCAGCAGGTGCTGAGCAAGGTATTCTGAAAGGCATGTACAATCTTAGCAAATCTAAGGCCAAAGGTGAGAAAGTACAACTCATGGGTAGTGGCGTGATTTTGCGTGAAGTGATTGCTGCAGCTGAGTTGCTGGAAAAAGACTGGGGCGTATCTGCTGATGTATGGAGCGCGACCAGTTTCACCGAGCTACGCCGCGAAGGCTTGGAATGCGACCGCTGGAACATGCTCAACCCTGAGAAACCACAAAAAGTAAACTATGTAGCACAATGCTTAAAAGAAGCTAAAGGTCCAGTCATCGCCTCGACCGATTATATGAAAAGCTTTGCAGAGCAAATTCAGCGCTTTGTGCCAAATAAATTTGTCGCCCTCGGCACTGATGGATTTGGCCGCTCTGACAGCCGCGAGGCGTTACGTGATTTCTTTGAGGTGAACAAATATTATGTCGTTGTTGCCGCGCTAAAAGCATTGAGCGATGAGGGTAAATTGCCAGTAGCAAAAGTAGCAGAAGCGGTTAAAAAATATAAGCTAAATGGCAATAAGCCAAACCCGACTAGCGTTTAAAAACAGTGTGTTTAAGGGCAATTAAAAAATGGCATTAAAAGACGTACTCGTCCCCGATATTGGCAATTTCGATTCTGTCGACGTGATAGAAGTGCTGGTCAAAGCTGGTGATACTATCGCTAAAGATGATTCGCTAATCACAGTCGAATCTGATAAGGCCTCGATGGATATTCCTGCACCGTTTGCAGGCGTGGTAAAAGAAGTAAAAATTAAAGTAGGCGATAAAATTGCACAAGGTCATTTAATTTTAACGTTGGAATCTGTAGAAACATCATCGACAGAAGCCGCACCAGTTTTGGCTTCCAGCCCTACTCCTGCAAAAGCTGCTGAAGCTCCAAAAATAAGCACTCCAGAACAACCTATTCCAACACCTTCGCGCCCCGCACCAGAACCCGCAAAAAAAATTCAGCCCACACACCAACCATTGCCTGTAGGCGAAAGTGTCGTTGTTAATGGCGGTAAGCTTTCGCATGCCAGCCCATCGGTGCGTAAATTTGCGCGTGAATTAGGCGTCAATTTGTCACTGGTGAATAGTTCTGGCGCAAAAAATCGTATCTTAGAAAGTGATGTACAAGCGTTCGTAAAGGGCGAGCTTGCAAAACCGCGCACTGAAAATATGGGTGCAGGCTTGGGCGCGCTAGCTGCATTGCCAATGCCAATTATCGACTTTAGCCAGTTTGGTGATATTGAAACCAAGCCGCTTTCACGCATTAAAAAAATATCTGGGGCCAATTTGCATCGCAACTGGGTCACTGCGCCGCATGTTACGCAGTTTGACGAAGCTGACATTACTGACCTAGAAGAATTTAGAAAATCTATGTCGAAAGATGCCGAAAAACGTGGCGTTAAACTCACCATGTTGGCATTTTTAATTAAAGCATCTGTCAATGCGCTTAAAGCTTACCCCAACTTCAATGCGTCACTTTCACCGGATGGTGACAGTATCATTTTAAAAAATTATTACAATATTGGTTTTGCCTGCGACACACCGGATGGCTTAGTAGTACCCGTGGTAAAAGACGTGCAGCAAAAAGATGTGTTAGATATTGCCCGCGATCTGGGAGAACTCTCTACCAAAGCACGCGAACGCAAATTAAAAATCGAAGAAATGCAAGGTGGCTGCTTTACCATTTCCAGCCTAGGCGGCATTGGTGGCACCATGTTTACACCGATTATCAATTGCCCAGAAGTAGCTATTTTAGGCGTTTCGCGTTCTAGCATGCAGCCCGTTTATAATGCTGAAACTAAAGAATTTGAGCCACGCTTAATCTTGCCCATGTCACTTTCTTACGATCACCGTGTGGTGGATGGTGCCGATGGTGCACGCTTCACCAGCCATATGAGCATGATGTTAAGCGACGTGCGTCGCTTACTACTTTAAAATAATTAAGGGCAATAATGACTGTAAAAGATAGCAACGGCAACGAGCTTGTAGCGGGCGATTCCGTGCAGCTGATTAAAGATTTAAAAGTAAAAGGCACTTCTGTTACTTTAAAACGCGGCACTGTGGCCAAAAATATTCGCCTGACAGAAGACGATGAAGAAGTGGAATGCAATGTCGATAAAGTTAAAGGTTTAGTCCTGAAAACTTGTTTCTTGAAAAAAGTGTAGAAATTCCAAATGATGATTGAAATTAAAGTCCCCGATATTGGCAATTTTGACAGTGTTGATGTCATCGAAGTACTAGTCAAAGCTGGTGATGTTATCGCCAAAGAAGACTCACTTATTACGGTGGAATCTGACAAAGCCTCGATGGATATTCCATCACCACAAGCTGGCACGGTAAAAGAAGTAAAAGTGAAAGTTGGCGATAAAATTGCCCAAGATTCTCTCATTTTATTATTGGAAGCAGCGGATGTACCAAACGCGCCCGCAGTTGAGCCAATAAAAGAAGAAAAATCACCCACCCTGCAACCCTCGCCAATATTGGCTCCCAAGCCTGCTGTTTCGACTGGAAATAATGATATTTCTACGCAAATTGTCGTCCTTGGCTCTGGCCCAGGTGGCTACACAGCGGCCTTTCGTGCGGCTGATCTCGGCTTAAAAGTCGTATTAATCGAGCGTTACGCCACGCTGGGCGGCGTGTGTTTGAATGTGGGCTGCATTCCATCGAAAGCACTTTTACACACAGCAAAAGTCATCACCGAGGCCGAAGAAACCGCCCAGCATGGCGTAAGTTTTGGTGCGCCAAATATAGACTTAGAAGCGTTGCGCAATTGGAAAGCCAATGACGTTGTGGGCAAGCTCACAGACGGCTTGGCAGGCATGGCACAGCAGCGCGGCGTAACGGTTATTCAAGGTTTAGGCAAATTCACTTCGCCCAACCAAATTGCCGTCACTGCGGCCGATGGCAAAATCACCACTGTAGGCTTTGAAAACGCCATTATCGCGGCAGGTTCACAAGCCACCAAATTCCCTGGCGCCCCAGATGACGAACGCATCATGGATTCCACTGGCGCGTTGGCGTTAACTGACATTCCCAAACGTTTATTGGTGATTGGAGGCGGCATTATCGGCTTAGAAATGGGCACGGTATATGGCGCGTTAGGCAGCAAGGTAAGCGTGGTAGAATTTATGGATGGACTTATTACAGGTTGCGACCGGGATTTAGTACGCCCATTGCAAAAGCGCATGGATAAACGCTTTGAAGCCATTATGCTTTCGACCAAAGTATCGAAAATAGAAGCTAAAAAAGAGGGTGTTCATGTCAGTTTTGAAGGTGAAGAAGCGCCTAAGGAAGTTCAAGTTTACGACCGCGTATTAGTTTCTATCGGCCGCAAACCCAACGGCAACAATATTGGGGTAGAAAATGCTGGCGTCGCCGTCGATGAACGTGGCTTTATTGCAGTTGATAAGCAAATGCGCACCAATGTTGCGCATATATTCGCTATTGGCGATATTGTTGGCCAACCTATGTTAGCGCACAAAGCCACGCATGAAGGGAAAGTGGCAGCAGAGGTTATTGCAGGTCACAAGGTCGAATTCCAAGCAATGTGCATTCCATCCGTTGCTTATACTGATCCAGAAATTGCTTGGGCAGGCATAACAGAAACCGAAGCCAAAGCAAAAGGCATTGAGTACGACAAAGCCAGCTTTCCATGGGCTGCAAGTGGTCGCGCCATTTCAGTCGCACGCACCGAAGGTACCACTAAGTTGATTTTTGACAAAACCACACACCGCTTAATCGGTGCTGGTATTGTGGGTGTCAATGCAGGTGAATTGCTGGCGGAAGCCGTATTAGCCATTGAAATGGGTGCTGATGCCCATGATTTAGGCTTAACTATTCACGCGCACCCTACGCTCTCAGAAACCATTTGCTTCGCTGCAGAGATGAAAGAAGGTACTATCACCGACTTGTACATCAAAAAACGTTAAAAAATTTAATAATTAAAAATCAAGAAAGAATAAAAATAATGCAAACTACTCGTCAAGCTATCGTCTTAGTCCTCTCATTACAAACACTATTAACTGGCTGCGCCAGTATTACCAAAGATTCAAACCAACCAGTAAAAATAGAAACTTATTCTAAAAGCAATCAAGCAGTACTAGGTGCTAAATGTACCGCTAAAAATGAACGTGGTGAATGGTCTGCTACTACGCCAAATGCGGTAAATGTTCACCGCTCTGGTCAAAATTTACTCATCAGCTGTGAAAAAGAAGGCGAACAGCCTGGAATTGCAACGGTAGTTTCACGCGCCAACGGCGGTATGTTTGGTAATATTTTATTTGGTGGCGGCATTGGTGCAATTATCGATCACAACAAAGGTACAGCTTACAGCTACCCTGATTGGATTCGCGTCATTATGGGCGACAATCTAGTTTATGACAGAAAAAACAATAAAGAAAACGAAGTGATGTTAGGTCAAGCTGCATCACCCGAAGAGTTGAAGAAAATCGAAGTAGCCAAAGCGACAGAAGAAAAAGCCGCACAAGAAAAAGCTTTAGCGGAAAAAGCGACTCACGATAAAGCAACAGCCGAAGCAACACAAACCGCGCCTTAATTGGTTTTCACAAATGGTAAGCACTGTACAGTGCTTACCATTGTTGCTTAAAGACAAGCCGCTGGCATTAAGTCTGTGCCAATAAATTCTGGTTTAATTTTGTGTAATTCCAGTGCAGTATCCGCACTAACGGCTTTAATTAACAAGCTGCTTAACGATTTACCAGGGCTTCGCAAAGCTTTTGTTGCGCCCTTCACCCCTTTTGCTTGTAGATCATTTAACAAATTGGTCGCCAACTGCTCATCTTGAAACAGCCCAAACGAAATTGCGTGGCGCCACTGCGAATCTTGCACAATAAACAATTCACCAACACCTAAAGCTTTAATTTCTGCAGCTTTTTGCTGTGCTAAATCGGCATTTTTTAGCGGGGGATAATACACCCAAAAACGCCTATCTTCAGTAGCAATTTCTTCTTGCTTAATCTCACTTTGCAAGCCCAATCTCACCAATACCACCTGCGCGGCAGGTAAATTGGTTTTGGTAAAGTTGCCCCATTTATAGCAACTTGTAGCCGACTCTACAACTGGCGCAGTCGACTGCGGTAATTGTTCTGTCGAAGGCACGTCTTTTTTTGGCATTAATTCTAAGTCTTTTGCACTTAAAATTTTAAGCTTTTCTGGCTGAATTGATCTATCTACCACAGCGGGTTTCGGCGCAATTAAGTCCGAATTAAAATAAACCAATAAACCCACATTAAGCAACACTAACAACCACACTAGCAATTTCATCTTAATTTTTTCCCCAACAACACTAGTCTTTTCCGAGCAAAACTAAACCCTGCAATACAAGGTATTCCATCATCATAACCTGTTTTAACTCAGGTTTTAAAGCTTCAGCAATTTTACTAGCATCTCCACCACTTATCACCAACTTGGGCAGCCAACCACTATGTTTCTCAAGCCGTTTTAACATTAAATGAATCGCTCCAGCTGCCGCATTTAAACACCCAGCCTGAACTGCATCATGCGTATTATTAGGAAAATTAGCTAAAAGAGCACTGCCAGCACCCGCATGGATATTGATCTGCGAGGCATGTTGATTTAACGAAGTATGCATTAAATGCAAACCCGGCATAATCGTACCGCCCAAAAACACACCTTTTTCTGTCAGCGCATCCATGGTTATCGCCGTGCCCGCGTTCACCACTAGCGCCGCTTGTTTTACACGATTCCTTACCGCAATGAGCGCTGCCCAGCGGTCTGTACCCAAAGCAGGATAAAGGTTATTCGTAACGCCACATGCCTGTTTACTTACCGCAATAAACGCTGGTTGCAAGGGTGCCATTAATTGTGAAACCTGCTGTGCCATTGCTTCGCCCGCCACGTTCGCAATCAGCACTCTATCGGCTTTGAGTGCTATAGCGCTTAGATTTGAAGCTGTAATATCCACATTCATACAAACTTCTAGCTCTATTAAATCGCCAGCGCCATCCGCTAGCGCCCATTTAGTGCGGGTATTGCCAATATCAATCACTAAAAGCACTACTCCAGCCCTCGCAAAGAAATTTCGCCTGCAGAAAATCGCTGCAAACCCAGCGCCGTTTCTACCAGCAAAATACCATCATCTGCCACGCTTTTTACTACGCCCTGCACATCCGTTCCGTTGGGCAACAACATGCGCACAGGCTTGTTTTGGTAAGCGTGGTAACGTAGCCATTCATCGCGTAAACCAATAAAACCGTGCTGTTCAAAGCCACTCAGCACATCAGCCAAGTGCTTCAATAAAGCCCCCAACAAAATATTTTGGTCAATTTTTTTTACACTCACTAAAACAATCGCGGGCTGATCGATGCTAGCCATCACGTTCTTTGGCAGGTTTAAGTTAATGCCTACACCAATTACCGCAGCACTTGGGCCTTCCAAATCACCCTGTAATTCAATCAAAATACCCGCTAATTTTTTGCCGTCTACTAGCACATCATTCGGCCATTTTAATTGTGCATCGTTCACGCCAATGCTGTTTAAGGTACGCATCAAGGCCACACCCACTGCCAAGCTTAAGCCAGAAAGTGCCGCAGCACCGCATTGAAAGCGCCACAGTAACGAAAATGTTAAACTCGCGCCAAGTTGCGAAACCCAAGTGCGCCCGCGCCGCCCTTTGCCATTAGTTTGCACATGCGCCGCCACACAGGTCGCGTGCGCCGCGCCTTTTTGTTGCATCAAATAAGTATTGGTCGATTTTACTTCATCTAAAATTTCCAGCTTAAACCAAGCCCGCTGTTCGCCGATTGCATTTAACACTAAATTTTTATCTAATAATTCAATGGCTTGCGGCAATTTATAGCCGCGCCCGCGTACAGAAAAAACCTCAACGCCTAAACTTTCGGCATGTTTTACTGCGTTCCAAATCGTCGCACGCGTGACTTTAAAATGCTGCGCCAGCGCCTCGCCAGAATGAAATTGGCCGTCGGCAAGCACATGCAGAATGGGAAATGTAAATTGACTCATTAACTTAAGTTTAACATAGGCTTAGCGAGCTGAACGCGTGTAAAATAACACTATCCATTTTGAGATTGTATGATGTCATCAGAAAAAGCCCCTATTCCTGCCGCCTCTAACTTTATTCGCGGTATTATCGATCGCGATTTAGCGCAAGGCACCAACGCAAGCCGTCATTGGGCTGGTAGCCCTGGCGATGCCGCGCATCATGCAGCTGGCGTGCCAGACCCTGCAAAAATTCGTACGCGCTTTCCGCCCGAACCCAACGGATATTTGCATATTGGCCACGCTAAATCTATCTGCCTTAATTTTGGCTTAGCGCTGGATTACAGCGGTGTGTGCCACATGCGTTTTGATGATACCAACCCTGAGAAAGAAGAGCAAGAATACGTCGATAGCATTACCGAGATGGTGCAATGGCTGGGCTTCGGCTGGGATGTTTTTGGCAAATCGCATTTGTACTACGCCAGCAATTATTTCGATTTTATGTACCGCGCGGCCGAGGCGCTGATTAACGCTGGCTTGGCATTTGTGGACCAACAAAGCGCCGATGAAATGCGCGCAACGCGTGGCACGCTGACTGAGCCGGGTAAAAACTCACCTTGGCGCGACCGCCCTATTGCAGAAAATCTCGCCCTATTCCGCGAAATGCGCGATGGCAAACACGCCGACGGTAGCATGGTATTACGCGCCAAAATCGATATGGCCTCGCCCAACATTAATATGCGCGACCCCGCTATCTATCGAATTAAAAGGGCTACTCACCACAACACGGGCGACACATGGTGCATTTACCCCATGTACACCTACGCGCATCCGCTAGAAGACGCAGTAGAAGGCATCACCCACTCTATCTGCACGCTAGAGTTTGAAGACCAACGCCCTTTCTACGATTGGGTGCTGGAGTGCTTGGCTGACGCTGGCCTGCTGTCGCATCCATTGCCTAAACAATATGAATTCGCTCGCCTTAACCTTACATATGTTGTTTTATCTAAACGCAAACTCATTCAATTGGTAGAAGATAAACACGTCTCGGGTTGGGATGACCCACGCTTACCGACGCTGGCAGGCGCGCACAGACGCGGCTACACGCCGGAAGGCTTTAGAATGTTTGCCGATAGGATTGGTGTTTCTAAGGCCGATTCGTGGATTGAATACACGATACTAGAAGATTGCATGCGCGAAGTGCTAAACGCCAGCGCAGAGCGCCGCATTGCCGTGCTAGACCCAATTAAACTGGTGATTGATAACT
>JANNFN010000004.1:0-15159 GCA_031379885.1 Methylotenera sp. | reverse complement strand
CACCTGCGCCAGAAGCCGCATGGAATAAGGCTTCTAGGAAGTTAAGTAAACGCCTTGCATCGCCATCCGCGTAAGCGATTATCTGCTCGCGGACATCATCCGCAATGGTGACATTCTCAGCCACTAACAATCGCGCCCGCTCCAACAGCAGTGCCAGTTCTGGCTCTGATAACGAATTCAACACAAACACTTGTGCGCGGCTTAATAGCGCACTATTCACTTCAAACGAAGGATTTTCTGTCGTCGCGCCGATGAATGTGATTAATCCGCTTTCTACAAAAGGCAAAAACGCATCCTGCTGGCCTTTGTTGAAACGATGTACTTCATCGACAAATAAAATAGTTTTGCGACCATGTTGCTGCAAGCTAAGCTCGGCGCGCTCTACCGCATCGCGAATATCTTTTATTCCCGATAACACTGCAGAAACCGCGATAAATTCAGCGTCGGCGGTGTTAGCAATGAGGCGAGCTAACGTGGTTTTGCCCACACCAGGCGGGCCCCATAGAATCATGGAAGGCAAATTACCTGATTGAAACGCGAGGCGCAGCGGTTTATTTTCGCCCAAAAGATGCGATTGCCCGACTACTTCGTCCAAAGTTTTGGGGCGCAATCGCTCAGCTAAAGGCGCTTGGGGACTTGTTGTTTGAAATAAGCTATTCACTTATTTACTTACTTGAAATTTAAAAGCTTATTCTAACAGTTACCAGTTAAAATCTTTACGCACATTAATAGAAATAATAGTGCGCTCAAAACTATTTAGCGCAATATTGGAATCATTTTTTGTGTAATTAAGTTGTGGCTTAATCGTCCAATCTCTCGCTGGAATATAATTTAAGCCTAGACTAGCATCGTACTGGTTATCTTTACGTTTAGCTAAAAATGCAGGATCATCATCGTCATTATGACGGCGCTCGTAGCCGAGTGAAGTAAATAATTGTATCCTGTTATTTATATTTAACTGGCCACCAAGCCGCGTGCCATAAATATCTTGATCCAAAAAGTCTGCGAAGTTATCACGTGCATCTTCTATGCCCCCATAGATACTAGCGAACAGTACTGGTGAATGGTCCCCTTCAAATACATGCGCCGCATTGAACCCAAGAATTTGCCTGTCTGCATTGCGGATACTATTGCCCGTGTATTTTAGACCCGTGTATTGATAATATGCACCTGCCTGATTACGTGCATCAAAGTTATGCAGCCATTGTGCCGTAACACCATAAGCACGGCGGAAAGCATCGCCATTCAAATCAAAATGATTGTCCTGCAATGCCAATACAAAACTGTTCTGCTCCAGTTTATATTGCATACCAGCATTGAAATCCAGCGAGCTGGTATCAAACTCAGTTTCTGAAGCATTAATTTTATTATTACCACTAGCACTACCAAATACCGAGAATTGCTCAGTAAAAGGATGGCGAAATGAAACGCCGCCTGCAAAGTTAATGATATTGTCCGACCGTTCTTTCGCACTGCCACCTAAATCAAGCAATACTCCGCCAAATAGCGGCACTGCCACCGTGTTGATGCCTGGCGCGCTACTGACGTTGGAATCCCAACCCAAGCCAAACTCAAGAAAGGCACCAAAAGTTGTCGTCGTACCTTCTATTTTTTGAATTGCAGTCAGTAGTTTCTCAACCGTCTTTTTGGTTTCCGCATCAGGATTTTGCTGCAGTACGTTATTAAACTCAGTCTTTGAGGCGGCAGTTTCGCCGAGTAGATAATGCGCTTTGGCCATTTCTGCGCGCGCATCTTTGTGGCTTGGATCTAGCGCCAACACACGCTCTAGCGCAAATGCGCCACGTGTCACATTGTTACTTTCTACGGCCGCGACGCCTAGCAAGTAATCGTAATCAATATCGCCTGCACGCGTCTCTTCTAAGGGTTCGAGTAATTGATAAGCAGCGTTAAAATCAGCTTTGCGGATTAATGTGTCTGCTTCTAATAGCACACTGTCTTGCTCCGCTGACGCCAGTGTTGAAAATAAAGTGGTGATTAATCCAACCGTGATTGCTAAATACAATTTTAGTTGCTTAATCGTCAAGTCTATTCCCCTACTACATCAACGCCTTTTGGCGCTGTAAACAAAAAAGTTGAGTCTTTTAGCACAGGATTGCGTTCGACTTCGTTAAAAGTAATATGCGTAATGTGATTAAAACTATCATAAATCTCCATTTTGCGCAGTTTTTCAGCTTTAAAACCTAATAATACGCGCTCAAAACCACTTTCTTTATCTTTCGGTAACGCCAACACCCAAGCAAGACCATCTTTACGTATGGCGTTTTTTAATATAAAACTTTTTTCTACCGCCTCGCCGCCTGCCAACATAGCGGCTGGGCTAGAACCTAGGGTTTTGCTTAACTCTCGAATGGTGACTTGCTGTAGCTCAGTATCAAATAAAAATACTTGTTTGCCATCACTTACAATTTGCTGTTCATAGGGTTTTTTATAATCCCAACGAAATTTATTGGGGCGCTGCAACTGCATCGTGCCTTCTACTTCTTGTTCTTTACGGCCTTGCTTATCATTCACCACTTGGCTAAACTGCGCGCGCATGGTGTTAGTGTTGTTAAAAAAATCGAGCAGGCTGGAAACACCATCCGCCATTGCCAGATTGGCAAATACCATTAAAAAACCAAATACAAATTTACTCGTCACCCATACCGCCTTTAGCTAAAACTTCCCTGTTCCCATTGCTTTGCATGGCAGAAACCAACCCAGCACGCTCCATATCCTCTATCAAACGCGCAGCACGGTTATAACCGATTCTAAGTTGACGCTGTACCGATGAAATCGACGCACGACGACTTTTTAACACGATGGAAACCGCTTCATCATAAAGCGGATCTTTCTCTGCGCCATCATCGCCAAAGTCGCCACGCTCGCTGCCGCCTTCTGTTTCATTGGTCAAAATCCCTTCAATATAGTTCGGGCCGCCCATGGCCTTTAAGTGGTTCACCACTTGATGAACTTCATGATCACTCACAAAGGCCCCGTGAATACGCACTGGGTAGCCCGTGCCAGGTGGCATATACAGCATATCGCCCTGACCGAGTAACGCTTCAGCGCCCATTTGGTCTAATATGGTGCGAGAATCTATTTTGCTGGAGACCTGAAACGCAACACGAGTTGGGATGTTGGCTTTAATCAAGCCTGTAATCACATCCACCGATGGGCGTTGCGTCGCTAATACCAAATGAATACCAGAAGCACGCGCCTTCTGCGCTAGACGCGCGATTAGCTCTTCCACTTTCTTTCCAACAACCATCATCAAATCGGCCAACTCATCAATCACCACCACGATAAGTGGCATTTCTTCCAACGGTTCTGGTGCATCGGGCGTTAAGCTAAATGGGTGCGGGATTTTCTCACCCGCTTTTTCAGCCTCTTTAATTTTTTGGTTATAGCCAGCCAAATTACGCACACCGAGCGTTGACATCAATTTATAACGCCGCTCCATCTCTGCCACACACCAGTTAAGCGCATTCGCCGCTTGGCGCATGTCGGTCACCACAGGTGCCAATAAATGCGGAATGCCTTCATAAACAGAAAGCTCCAGCATTTTTGGATCAATCAAAATCATGCGTACTTTGCTGGCTTCCGATTTATACAAAAAGCTCAAAATCAACGCATTAATGGCGACCGACTTACCCGAACCCGTCGTACCAGCAACCAATACATGCGGCATTTTAGCCAAATCTGCTACTACGGGTTTGCCTGCAATATCCTTGCCCATCGCAATCGCAATTGGTGAGTGCATCTCCGCATAGACTTGGCTACTCATAATTTCAGATAAAAATACGATTTGCCGTTTTGGGTTAGGTATTTCCAAACCCATACAGCTTTTGCCAGGAATTGTTTCGACCACACGAATACTCACTACCGACAATGCACGCGCTAAATCTCGTGCCAAATTGGTGATTTGGCTGCCTTTAACGCCTGCCGCTGGCTCAAACTCAAAACGCGTAATCACAGGACCTGGTTGTGCAGAAAGCACTTTCACTTCGATACCAAAATCGGCCAATTTTCGCTCAATCAGGCGTGACGTAAAGTCCAAGGTTTCATCAGAGGGTAGCTCAACCGTATTATTGGCTTCGTCCAACAAATGCAATGGCGGCAAGGTAGAATCAGGGTCTGAGGCAAATAGAGTCGTTTGTTTTTCTTTTAATACACGCTCACTCTTGGCAATCTCAACTTGTGCAGGTTTAATTTCCAATGGCGCACGGTCTTCTGTACGTTTACGTTCATTTTCTACAAATTCTTCGCGCTTAAGCTCGACCACTTTGCCGACTTTTCTATCTTGCCAATCATGATATTTATCAAACGCCCAGTGATAACCAGTAATTAAGCTAAGCCCAAGTTTTTCGGTCATCATAATCCACGACCAGCCTGTGAATAAGCTGAAGCCTATTGCAAGCAGCAATAATAGCGCCATGGTCGAACCTGCATAGCCAAACATGCCACGCATTGCGCTATCAACAGCGTTGCCAAGCATTCCGCCAGCACTCAATGGTAGCGTGGCTGGCAGGCTAATTAAATGGCCCGATTCCAGCGCGGATGAAGCAACAATCAGCAAGCCAAAACCAACCAAATTAAATACCAAAAAAGGACGCTCTGAAATAATGAGCTCTAAACGCTGATATACCAACCACATACTATAAAAAGCTAACACCACCCACCACCATGCGGAAAAACCAAATAAATACAACAACATATCGGAAACCCAAGCACCTACCGAGCCGCCGGCATTGCTAATAGTAGACTGCTCACTCGTCATGTGTGACCATGATGGGTCTTGCTTAGCGTAAGTAATTAATATCACAGCGAGGTACAATCCGACCAGCACCAAGCCCAGCCACCATGCCTCGCGCACTAAATGTGCATGCTTTTGTTGCTGGGGGCTTTTTGGCGCTTCTACACGGCCATTGATTGCTGACGATTTTTTATTGAAAAACAATATGTTATCAACCTTGGAATTTATAATTGCAAATAAAATTATTTTCTAATTATAGCAAAATCAAATTGCGTAAAGTGTGTCTAAAAATTAAAATTGCATATAGTTAACGAAAAGGAAATGAATCATGGATATCGGTATAAAAGAACAAGATAGAAAAGCGATTGCAGAAGGCCTATCAAGACTATTGGCAGATACCTATTCCCTGTATCTCAAAACGCATTATTTTCACTGGAACGTTACCGGCCCAATGTTTAATACATTACATCTCATGTTCGAGGTGCAATACAACGAGCTCGCCCTAGCGGTAGATTTAGTGGCCGAGCGCATTCGCTCACTCGACATTTACGCGCCTGGCACTTATAGCCAATTTGCAAAACTTTCATCAATTCCAGAAGCGAATGGCGTACCAAAAGCCAATGATATGATTGCCGAACTAGTAGCTGGCCACGAGGCTGTATGCCGCACCGCGCGTAGCGTGTTCCCCGCCGCAGAAAAAGCATCAGATGAAGCTACTGCAGATTTACTCACGCAACGCTTACAATTACACGAAAAGACAGCATGGATGTTGCGTAGCCTTTTAGAGAAATAGTTTGCTTGAAAAGTAAACTGCTCGCCCTCATTTAACTTTATTGAAACATACAAAGAAAGCAGTCCAATATGGCAACACGTCACGCCCATCTACTCATTTTAGGTTCAGGCCCAGCGGGCTATTCGGCTGCGGTTTACGCCGCGCGCGCCAACTTAAAACCCGTGTTAATTACGGGCATCGCGCAAGGTGGTCAGCTGATGACCACCACTGAGGTCGACAATTGGCCTGCCGATGTAGACGGCGTACAAGGCCCAGAGTTGATGGAGCGCTTTCAAAAGCATGCTGAACGCTTTAATACGGAAATGATTTTTGACCATATTCACACTACGCACTTAAACGAAAAACCAATTCGCCTGGAAGGCGACAACGGCGAATACACTTGTGATGCGTTGATTATTGCCACTGGCGCCTCTGCGCAATATTTGGGTTTGCCAAGTGAAGAAAAGTTTAGCGGCAAAGGCGTTTCTGCTTGTGCCACTTGTGATGGATTTTTCTACCGTAATCAAGAAGTTGCAGTGATTGGCGGCGGCAATACCGCGGTTGAAGAAGCACTTTATTTATCTAACATTGCCAGCAAAGTTACTTTAGTTCATAGACGAGATAAATTTAAAGCCGAAGCTATTTTGGTGGATAAACTAATGGCGCGCGTGGCTGAAGGTAAAATTGAGCTACAAACTTTCCACACGCTAGACGAAGTATTAGGCGACAACAGCGGTGTAACGGGTATGCGCGTTAAAAATGTGCAAACTGGCACAACTAAAGACATTGAATTAAAAGGCGTGTTTATTGCCATTGGTCACAAACCTAATACCGATATTTTTGCAGGCCAGCTCGAGATGGAAGGTGGATACATCATCACCCAAGCAGGTCGTGTAGGTAATGCGACTGCGACAAGTGTTGCGGGCGTATTTGCGGCGGGCGATGTGCAAGATCATATCTATCGTCAAGCGGTCACCAGCGCAGGTACGGGCTGCATGGCGGCATTGGATGCAGAACGATATTTAGATAATTTAAAATAATTCGCTTTATTTATAACTAAATTAACTGCCCTGGCGACCGTAAAGGCTGTCACCGCAGAATATATCAGCTAAAGCTGGTTATTCATGCGTGAAACCCGCATGGATATTGGGCTTCATGGCAGTTAATTTTATAACTTTAAAGCAATTACTTCACCTGTCACTCCGACAAAAGTCGGAATGACAGCAAAGGAATATCAACATGGCAACGGATGAAAATTTAGACGAAGCCACGCTGTTTCAACAAGCGGTTAAAGACGCGCGCCCGCTGGTTGTAGAACCGCAACATTCCGAGAAAACCTTACCCAAACCTATCGCCAAGCACTTTATGCGCGATGAAAAACAAGCACTTAGAGATTCGTTAAGCGATGACTACATTCCTGCGCATGATGTAGAAAGTGGCGAAGAGCTGCTTTATTTGCGTGATGGCCAAACCCCCAATATTTTAAGCAAATTACGCCGCGGCTTTTGGGTGGTGCAAGCGCAGATTGATTTACATGGCTTGGTTTCAGATGAAGCGCGGCTTTACGTGGCAGATTTTTTAAACAGCTGCAAAAAGCGTAATATCCGTTGCGTGCGCATTGTGCATGGCAAAGGTTTAGGCTCGCGCAACCGCGAACCTGTGCTCAAGCACAAACTGCGCAGCTGGCTGATGCAGCGCGACGAAGTCATCGCCTACGCCCAAGCCAAGCCGGAAGATGGTGGTAGCGGCGCAGTGATTGTGTTGTTGAAGGCTTAGAAAAACAACTTGTTTATAAAAACTTGCTATTTATTATTATGCGGACGCACGTGTCCGTATAATAACTGTTAGGCTCAAAGGGAACTTATGCAAAATCTAATTGAAGTGCGCGAATACTCACATGATGGAAATAACTTTCAGCTCCACCTGTTTGGAGGTACTGATTCATATACGGTTATCGCATATCTGAATAACCAGCAAATAAGTCCTTCTTACTCAGTAAGCTTAGTAACTCATATAGACTATTTTTTGCAACACAAAGCTAGCCTTGTTGAACGGTTATTTGATGTAGCACGTTCTGATATTGAGCATGGCATTTACTTCCGTGCCTAACCCCTTTATCAAGCGGGACGTGCTACAGCGAGTTCCTTTTATCAGACGTTAAGGTTCAAAATATAAAGGATAATTCTATGGGCGGTATATTTTATCTAGCCGGTATCGGCTTGGCGGGTTACTCTGGTTACAGTGGCCTTGACTGGTATTTTATTTTTATCGCATCGTTAATTATGGCTATAGGCTACTTCATAATACGCGCCCCACAAACTCATGGTATTGTTTCAAGTGATGGGGCTATTGCCATCCCTAAACTATTGATGTTACAAGTTGCCATCCTTACAATTATAACCGCTCCCGTTTATTTCATTGCCTCACTTTTAAGCTAATGTTAAATGATGCCAACCCTATAAAATCACAACCCCAACTCACTCAAACTCGCATGTTCATCTGGTCTGCGACCTAGCGGCCAAAAGAATTTTCGCTCGGTTTCTTTAATTGGTAAATCGTTGATGCTGGCGTAACGCAGTTCCATTAAACCATTGGTATCGAATTGCCAGTTCTCGTTGCCGTAACTTCTAAACCATTGCCCAGAATCATCATGCCACTCGTAGGCAAAGCGCACGGCGATGCGGTTATCGGTAAATGCCCAAAGCTCCTTAATCAGGCGGTAATCCAGCTCTTTCGCCCATTTGCGCGTTAGAAATTCCACAATATGCGCACGCCCTTTGGGAAACTCCGCGCGGTTGCGCCATTGTGAATCTGGCGTATACACCATTGAAACACGCTGTGGATCGCGGCTGTTCCAGCCGTCTTCTGCCATGCGCACTTTCTGTATGGCTGTTTCTCGTGTGAATGGTGGGATTGGAGGACGAGCTTCTGTGGTTGTCATCTTGGCTTCCTAAATATCAAAAACAATTAATTATCTTAGCACGTCATTGCGAGGCACGAAGCAATCCATTTTTAAAGCTGATTATTACCACAAGCTAGATTGCTTCGTACCTCGCAATGACAGTTAAGGATGTTACTGCTCGCCCAAAAAACCACCACTTTGGTGCGCCCATAAACTCGCATACAAGCCACCCTGCTTGAGCAATTCCGCATGATTGCCTTCTTCAATAATCTTGCCGTTATCCAGCACAATCAGTCTATCCATCGCGGCAATGGTGGATAGTCTGTGTGCAATCGCAATCACGGTTTTGCCTTCCATTAAATCGTACAAACTGCTTTGGATGACTGCTTCTACTTCAGAATCCAGCGCGCTAGTGGCTTCATCCAGCAATAAAATCGGCGCATCTTTCAGCATGACGCGCGCAATGGCAATCCGCTGACGCTGGCCACCGGAGAGCTTGACGCCACGCTCGCCCACATGCGCATCGTAACCTGTGCGACCTTTGGCATCGGCCAAGTTAAGTATAAATTCGTGCGCCTCGGCACGTTTGGCAGCTGCAATCATTTCCGCCTCTGTCGCATCGGGACGACCGTATAAAATGTTATCGCGCACGCTACGATGTAATAAAGACGTATCTTGTGTGACCATGCCAATATTTGCGCGTAGGGAGTTTTGCGTGACGCTGTTAATGTTTTGCCCATCAATTAAAATGCTGCCCGCTTCAACCTCGTAAAAACGCAGTAGCAAATTCACAATGGTGGATTTACCTGCGCCAGAACGCCCGACTAGCCCGACTTTTTCACCGGGTTTAATATTTAATTGCAGGTTTTTTAACAGGGCTTTATGGCCATCTTTAATTTCTCGGCCATAGCTAAAATTAACCGCATCAAACTGAATTTCACCTTGTGTTACCTGTAATGGTTTTGCGCCACTCACATCGATAATTTTATTATGCGTGGTGAGCGTATTCATGCCATCTTGCACCGTGCCGACTTGTTCATATAAAGAGGTCATCTCCCACATCACCCAATGCGAAATACCGTTTAGGCACAAGGACATAGCGGTGGCCGCGGCCACGCCACCCACAGAAACTTCGCCTTTGCTCCATAAATAAAGCGCAGATAGCCCCGTCGCAATAATCAACAACATATTCAATACGTGGTTGATGATTTCTACCATGCTCACCAACTGCATTTGCGCATGTACCGTGCCTATAAACTCTTGCATGGCGTCTTTGGCATAAGCGCCTTCGCGCCCCGCGTGGCTAAAAAGTTTTACGGTGCTGATATTGGTGTAGGCATCGGTTATGCGACCAGTCATCAGACTACGCGCATCAGCTTGCATGCGTGATGTTTTGCTTAAGCGAGGCACAAAATAACTTAATGAAAGCACGTAAGCCACTAACCAAACTAAAAATGGAATGGCAATAAGCGAGTTAAAGTAAGCCACAATACCCACCATGCTGCCAAAATATACGACAACATACACCATGATATCGGCCACAATAAACCACACATCACGCACAGCCAGTGCGGTTTGCATGACTTTTGCCGCAACTCTGCCTGCAAACTCATCTTGGTAAAAACTCATACTTTGGTTGAGCATTAAGCGGTGAAAATTCCAGCGCATGCGCATAGGGAAATTAGCAGCGAGTGTTTGATGTTTAAACATGGTCTGCATGATGATAAACACTGTGCTAAAAATTAAAACGGCTGCCAGTATGCCTAAATTTGTTGTGTATTGTTGCCACAACAATTCTTTTGGTACCGTACTTAACCAATCCACAATTTTGCCCATCATGGCAAATAGCGCAGCCTCAAACGCGGCGATTAAACCCGTAAAAATCGTCATGCCTAACAAATAAGGACGTAGTCCCTCTGTACATGCCCATGCAAATGTCCAAAAGCTTTTGGATGGCGTTGTGATTAGCGCATCGGGGAAAGGTGATGCCAAATTTTGAAACCATTTAAACATTGAATTTAGCTTGTTATTAGAATTTGAATGATTTTGTGATTAACAATATTGCCATAAGTTGCAATATTGAGCGTTTACAATTTTTAAAGCACAGTTATGGTGCAAACTGCCTCGGCCGCAATGCCTTCGCCGCGGCCAGTAAAGCCTAGCTTCTCAGTTGTGGTCGCCTTCACGTTTATTTGTGTAATATCCGCAGCGCAATCTGCGGCAATATTGGCGCACATTACTGCTGTATGTGGCGAAAGTTTTGGCGCTTCGCAGATAACCGTTGCATCTATATTATTCACTACATAATTGTTATCTTTTAGTAAAGCAACTACATGGCGCAATAACTCGCGCGAATCGATGCCTTTAAATTTTGCATCACTCGGCGGAAAATGCTTGCCAATATCGCCCAGCGCGGCCGCGCCCAGCAAGGCGTCGCAAATAGCATGCAGCAATACATCTGCATCCGAATGGCCATCCAAGCCTTTTTCGTGAGCAATCTCGACGCCACCGATAATGCATTTTCGTCCTTCCACCAGCGCATGCACATCAAAGCCGTGCCCGATTCTTATCATGCTTTTTCCTTAATAAACAACGCCTCGAGCAACTCTAAGTCTTGAGGATAAGTAATTTTTAAATTTCGCAACTCGCCCTGTACCAATTTTGGTTGCAAGCCAAGTGCTTCAATGGCTTCAGCTTCATCAGTAGCTATTCCTTTAAAGTTTTCTAAAGCTTTTTTCAATGTACTATAGCGAAACATCTGTGGCGTTTGCGCTTGCCATAAATCTGTCCTTGGAATTGTTTTTTCAGTACGATTAGTAGCATCTGCTTTTTTTAAAGTATCCGCCAGCGGCAAAGCCAACAAACCACCAACTTCATCATTTTCTAATATATTCAATAAGTTATCTAGCAGCGCATGCGTCAAGCCTGGCCGCGCCGCATCATGCACCAAAATCCAATCATCATCCGCAACTTCAATCGCTTGCAAAGTATTTAACACAGTTTCACTTCGACTTTCGCCACCCGTGTAATGCAGCTTTAATTTGCTGGCGGGGTCTAGCGGCAAGTCGCGCCAAAATAGATCGTCTGCACTTAAAGCCAAATGGATGCTAGCAATGCGCGGGTGATTGAAAAATACTTGAATAGTGTGAGAAATCATTGGCTTGCCCGCCAATGGCAAGTATTGCTTAGGCAACACATTCGCCATACGGTTGCCAGTGCCTGCAGCGGGGATGATTACATGAAAAAACGCCATGCTAAGATTTTAGCATGACGTTATTTTTAGGTTAAAATTAATTACTGTTTTTTGATTAAAACTAGTCTTCTGAACGCGCTGGAATTTTATGAATACTTAAATCTGCGCCTTCAAATTCATCTTCTTGGCCCATACGGATGCCAACCAACTGTTTAAGTCCCCCGTACACAAGCGCACCGCCAGCAAGTGCGATTGCTATGCCTAAGCCAGTGCCTAACAATTGCGACATGAACGTAACGCCGCCCAAACCGCCCATGCTTTTTAAGCCAAATATACCTGCTGCCAAGCCGCCCCAAGCACCACATAAGCCATGTAAAGGCCACACCCCTAGTACGTCATCAATTTTTAAGCGATTCTGCGTGACAGTGAACGCCCACACGAACAGCGCACCAGCTACTGCACCCGTTGCCAACGCACCAAGTGGGTGCATAATATCCGAACCAGCACACACCGCCACCAAGCCAGCCAGCGGACCGTTATGCACAAAGCCTGGGTCATTTTTACCCATCACCAATGCTGCCAACGTGCCACCTACCAAAGCCATCAGTGAGTTTACAGCCACTAGGCCAGAAATACCTTGTATGCTTTGTGCAGACATCACATTAAAACCAAACCATCCCACCGTAAGTATCCATGCACCTAGCGCTAAAAACGGAATATTTGAAGGTGGGTATGCATGCAGACTTCCATCCTTAGCATAGCGGCCAGTACGCGCGCCTAGCAGAATGACTGCGGCGAGCGCAATCCAGCCACCCATGGCATGCACTACTACAGAACCAGCAAAGTCGTGAAAATTGGCGCCGAAATTTGCAAGCAACCAATCTTGAAAACCGTAGTGTTTATTCCAAGCAATGCCTTCAAAAAACGGATAAACAAATCCAACCAGTAAAAATGTTGCGGCCACTTGTGGATTGAATTTTGCGCGCTCTGCAATGCCCCCAGAAACAATAGCAGGTATGGCTGCTGCAAAAGTGAGGAGGAAAAAGAATTTGACTAAATCATAGCCATTTTTTGCGGCCAAAACTTCTGCCCCGCTAAAAAAACTAACGCCGTAAGCAACGCTATAACCAATAAAAAAATACGCAATGGTAGAAATTGAAAAATCCACCATAATTTTAACAAGCGCATTTACTTGGTTTTTACTACGGACGGTACCAAGCTCTAAAAATGCGAAACCCGCATGCATGGCCAGCACCATAATAGCGCCCAGCAATACAAATAAAACATCATTGGCTGAAACTAATGTTTCCATTGAAAATCACTCCCCAAAATCATTATTAATTTTAAATTACTATAAAATCCATAGCCTTAAAAGCCAACGGTAAATAAAGCAAAATTTAAGCCACTGAAATGGCTATTGATTTTAAAGGATTTTTATATAAACAACTTGGAAAACTGCACTAATTTGGTGCTAGGTAAAGTGCGACGCACATTAAAAGTGCAAAAATGACTTTAAAGCATGCTCACAGTATGGTTACTTAGCACGTATTTATCCGCTTCAGGATTGCCTGCCCAAAAATGGAAAAACTCACGCACGACCACTAAAAATAAGCGGCGATTTTTTTTCACTTCAAACAATGGAAGCGTGGCATCTACGGTCGTTCGATATACTTTATTGGATTTATCTGGTGCATCTCTTAAGCGCACTAACAAGATTTTAGCCAACTTTAAGCGCGTATCTATCAAGGTTTGTTCCGCATTTTCAAAACGCAACGCCTTGGTGTAGCCTTTTAAAGCCCAGCTATCGGTGGTACTAAATTTCTCTTGATCTACCGTGTGCCACAAAGCACTTAATGTCACATGGGTTGGCTGCCAGTCAATAGGCAAGGTGTCGGTAGCGGTATTTTTACTTAAGTGCGCAACTGCTTTTATGTCATTGATCCAGAAGGGATAATACTCGCGCGCAATCACCAAGCTCTCTGGCCAATCGGCTTCATCTACTGAATCCATTAACTCTTCAATAACGGCGCGATACTCTCTGCCATCAAGCGCTTTATCCGCCAATAATGGCATTAATCTGTTTAAAAAGTTAATACGCGGCACAAAAGTATCTGGGCCAAAGCCTTTGGCTGTCAGCAACTTAATGTAGACTACAAGCGCCTGTTGTTCGCGTGGTTCAATCGTCATGAAATCATCACTTAAATTATATTTTCAATTCTACTGCATAATCTATTGAAAACTATAATAAATGTCTCATATAGTATAGGTTGAGTTTAATTATATTTTGTCTGTTGTAAATAGAAAAGTAAAAAATATGTTGGAGTTACTCCTTTTAGCATTACTTTTGTTAACCGCTTGGTTTTGGCTAGATAGCATCGCCAAACGCGAACTCGCGATTGGATTTGGTCGTGAGTTGGCAGGCCGCTGCAATTTACAGCTGCTCGACGAAACTGTGGCCTGCAATTTAATCCGCATTGGTCGCGATAACCGCGGCCATGCGCAACTCACTCGCTTGTATGAATTTGAAGTAAGCGCCAACGGTGCAGATCGCATGCAATGTAATCTACAATTACTGGGCAAACAACTGCAAACTTGGCATATTCCGCCCTATGTGCAACCTTTAAACTAACCATGAGTTATGTAGGCCGCTTCGCGCCCTCACCCACTGGCCCCTTACATTTTGGCTCGCTTGTTGCTGCAGTCGCCAGCTATTGCGATGCTAAATCGCAAGGTGGAAAATGGTTTCTGCGCATGGAAGACCTAGACAAACCTCGCGAAGTAAAAGACGCTGCAGACGATATTCTGCGCACTTTAGAAGCGTTTGGCTTTGAGTGGAATGATGAAGTTATTTATCAAAGCCAGCGAAATCAATATTACGCAGAAGCCTTAATTAAATTACAAAAGCAAAACTTAATTTACCTGTGCACTTGCACTCGCAAAGAAATTGCGGATTCTAGCAACGCGCAAGGCATTGATGGTTTAATTTATCCTAAAACATGCTTATTTAAACATGCCATGCAGCCCAATACCCATGCGGCCTACAGGGCAATGGTTTTAGATGAAAATATAAGCTTTTTAGACAAAGTTCAAGGCGAAATCACACAAAATATGGCGCGCGATGTCGGCGATTTTATTGTAAAACGCGCAGATGGTTTATTTGCTTACCAGCTCGCCGTGGTGGTAGATGATGCCGCGCAAAACATAACGCATATTGTGCGTGGTGCAGATTTGCTAGATTCCACACCACGTCAAATCTACTTGCAACAACAATTGAATTTACCTACACCAAACTATGCGCATGTGCCTATAGCTACTAATGCGGCGAATGAAAAACTCAGTAAACAAACCCTTGCTGAGCCAATACACATAAACTCTGTAGAGCCTTTGCGGCCTGTAGAGCATCAATTATTTGATGCTCTAAGCTTTCTAGGTCAACAACCTCCAACAGAAATAAAAAACGCCGCACTTGTAGAAATGTGGCGCTGGGCAATCACAAACTGGAAGCTTTCAAGCGTGCCTAAACAGCGTCAGATAAAAAC
>JANNFN010000183.1:0-9022 GCA_031379885.1 Methylotenera sp. | reverse complement strand
CGATTCTATTACCCGTCTAGCGCGCGCTTACAACACGGTGATTCCATCATCAGGCAAAGTGCTGACAGGCGGCGTGGATGCTAACGCGCTGCAAAAACCCAAAAGATTCTTCGGCGCCGCACGTAATATTGAAGAAGGCGGCTCGTTAACCATTATCGCCACAGCCCTTGTAGATACCGGCTCGCGTATGGACGATGTGATTTACGAGGAGTTTAAAGGCACGGGTAATATGGAAATCCATCTTGACCGTAAAATGGCCGAGAAACGCCTGTATCCAGCCATCAATGTGAATAAATCGGGTACTCGTAAAGAAGAATTGCTCATCGAAAAAGATGTGCTTCAAAAAATATGGGTGCTGCGCAAATTGCTTTATCCAATGGACGATTTGGAAGCGATGGAGTTCTTGTTGGATAAGATCAAAGCCACCAAAAATAATGCTGACTTTTTTGACAGCATGCGTCGTGGCTAAATTAAAAATAACGGTTTTACAATAATATTTAGCCGTTAGTTTTGTGGAAGCTTTCCTCTAGCAGCACTCGACTTTGAGTGCTATACCACTGCTAACATTAAAAATAGCTTCTAAAGTTCAGCTTTGCAAGCTCGCTCAAGCATTCAGTAGCAGTACTCCACGTGCACATCCATAAACTCCTGAGACGCTGAACTATTCACCTTTACATCATGAGAATAATAAATTTAAAGTTGAAGCAATAACTGTCGTTAACTAAGTTGTAACACTTTTAAAAACAATAAAAATTATAAAGAGCAACTTAATAGGAAATAAAATGAAAATTACAGATAGAAATGCATGTATGGAAGCATTCCAAGGCTTGTGCGATGAAGTTCACAGCAATGAAAATATGAATTTACATGAGTGTCAATACTGGGTATTTGAGCGCGGCTATAGGGCGGCGGTTCAAGAATTAATGAATATCGCAGAAACTGGTGTTCAGCTTAAAAAGTTTGTATCTCCAAAGCTACAATGTCTTGCAGAAAGATTAATTTGCGTTACTGACTGCGTATAAATAGAATTAGCTTTTTACGAATGGTTTAACGAAGTAGATTATTGCTATTTTTATCAATTTAATTCATAATGCGCGGCTTGACTGAAACTGCTTAAATTTAGAGAGAAGAGCATGAAAGCTGAAACGAATCCAAACTATCCAGAAATCAACGTTACTTGTAGTTGTGGTAACAAGTTCAAAACGCGCTCTACTCATGGCCGCGACATGAGTATTGAGGTGTGTTCTCAATGCCATCCGTTTTATACTGGCAAACAAAAAATATTAGACACGGCTGGCCGTGTTGAGAAATTCAAACAAAAATACGGCATGTAATTTTATACTTTACTGTCGATATTTTGACAAAAAAGGCAGCTTTGCTGCCTTTTTTTATTTGCACAGCAAAGTGTTAAAATAGCCGAGATACATTAAAAATCTTATAAAACATAAAAATGCGTTTTGATTTAGATCACGACTGGCAAGGTAACATGTCAACTCCCCGTGCAAAAGTGGGTGAGCGTGCTAAAACACATTTGTTGCTTGTGCTGTGCGCAGTTTGGCTGTGCATGGGCTTAATTGGTCACTCTCCTTGGAAGCCGTTTGAATCGCATACTATCAGCACCATCAAAACGATACTCGAAACAGGAAATTTACTAGCACCTAACTCTGCGAGTAATGGCCAAATTGTCAATCCACCGCTTTATTATTTAAGCGCAGCTGCGGTAGCTAAGATATTTAGCCCAATATTACCGATGCATGATGCCGCACGAATCGCCACTGGCATTTGGATGATGATTACTCTGCTCATGGTCGGCATGACAGGTCGCGAGCTATGGGGCAAAGGCTTTGGGCGACAAACTACTTTTGTGTTTATTGGCTCGCTAGGCTTGGTATTAAGCGCGCATACCTTAATGCCAGCAGTGAGTGCTTTAACTGCTGTCGCGATTGGCTTTTATGCGCTTAGCCTTGCCAAAAGAAGGCCTTACAGAGCAAGTGTTTTGTTGGCCGCCAGCATGGGTATCGGTTTTCTATCCACGGGTTTACAGTCCTTAGCAATTATTATAGCCACCTGTATTGCATTACCTTGCTTATTTAGCCCATGGCGCAATACAAGTTATGCCAAAGTAACAATTGCAGCACTTGTTATGGCAAGCCCATTTTTATTAGGTTGGCCAATTTTATGTTATTACTTTTATCCTGATGCTTTGACTCAATGGTGGGCGCTGTCACAAGCGCAATTTAAACACAGCGAACATCTATATTTTTTGCGGACATTGTTATGGTATGCATGGCCGGCTTTGCCGCTTGCGGTATGGGGCTTATGGCGCTTTCATACACAACTACTAAACAAACCTAGATTTCAGCTTATTATCACTTTTTTTATTATTGCCTGGGTTTTAATTGGTTTTGGTGAGGATAAAGAAGTGTTTGCTTTGCCCTTACTAATTCCATTAACGACAATGGCTGGCGGTAGCATAGAAACACTTAAACGCGGCACAGCTGGCGCATTAAATTGGTTTGGGCTCATCTTACTTGGCTTAATGAGCGGTTTAATTTGGCTGGGATGGCTGGCAATGCTTACTGGCAACCCAGTCAAAATTAAAGAGAGATTGTCGTTTTTATCTGGAATGCCACACATTAATTTCAGCATGATTACGTTTGTTATTGCAGTTGCGCTGACACTTATTTGGCTTTTTGCTATTTTACGCGCACAGCACACAAATCGCTCCAGTGCGACCAATTGGGCGATTGGCATGACTTGCGTTTGGACGCTACTCATGACACTTTGGCTACCTATGATTGATTCTGCACGCAGCTATCACAATGTATTTACTAGTTTAAAGCAAGCATTACCTAAAAAATTTGCTTGTATTAGCAGCAATCGCCTTGGTGACCCACAGCGCGACTTATTACATTATTTTGCTAATGTAAAAACACAAAGTCTGGAAACTGAAGGCGCGCTAAATTGCGATTTGTATTTAATCCAAGACGAAAAGGGTCGTGAGAAAATTGAACCTGGGCCAGATTGGAAACAGATTTGGAGCGGTAAGCGCGTGAGTGAGCGGCGCGAAAGCTTTAGGTTATTTCAACACCTTTAAGCTGTAGTTAACTAAGCAGACAACAGCATTTTGCTGCCCGCGAACACTAAAACAACTGCCAATAATTTTCGAATAGTGGGGTTGGCCAATTTTTTACTGCCATACTCTGCTCCAATTAAACCACCCATAATCGCCGCCAATGCCCAATAGAAAAGACCTGCTGGTAATATAGGTGTTTTAGATAAAAACCCTAACAAACCAGAAATAGAATTCACCAAAATAAAGGCGGCGGCAACGCCTGAAATCACTTTAGTTTTAGCCCAGCTAAAAAACAATAAAATTGGGCTTAAGAAAACTCCGCCTCCAATGCCTGTTAAGCCAGAAAGCAAGCCCAAT
The DNA here is from genome assembly GCA_031379885.1 of Methylotenera sp. Taxonomy (GTDB): domain Bacteria; phylum Pseudomonadota; class Gammaproteobacteria; order Burkholderiales; family Methylophilaceae; genus Methylotenera_A. The sequence continues at coordinate 5,589 of JANNFN010000183.1, read as the reverse complement.
CCAGCACCCAATCCCAATAGCACTGGCTTAGCCACTGGCCTCACTTCGATATCATCGATTTTGCTCGACTTAATAAAAATCGTCCATGCGGCATAAATTAAGCACAATCCTACTATTAGTTTATAGCTTTGATTGGGCAAGGTGATTTGCCCACCAATAAAGGCAGCTGGCACAGAAGTAAGTGCAATTGGCCAAAATAAATTCCAATCAAAAGCACGTACTTTGTAAAATTTATATAAGCCAATCGAAGCCACTATTACATTTAAGCACAAGGCTGCAGGCCTCATGGATGCTGGCGCCATACCTACTAGCGCAAATGCTGCCAAATACGCAGTCGCACCACCATGACCGACGGAAGAAAAGAGTAGCGCCGCAAAAAAAATAAGCGGAATAAGTAAGAAAATATCTATCAAAATAGTTAGATTTAACTACTAAGGATTGATATGCGAGGTAATTGCCGCTATGACTTGACTATGCAAACCCATGCCGTTATTTTCTTTTACATGTACGGCAATTTGGTTACGCATACCTTTGGTCCAAAAGCGATTTAGATGGTTGGCGATGTCTTTTTGCGCTTGAACTTGGTTCGGCTCGGCCTCAAAAAAATCGCCAATTTGATTGGCCATTTTAATTAGTATTTCAGTTTGCATAGTGTGTACTTAAAGTTAAGGGGTTATTTTATCTGCTTTGGTATAAATCACAAATTGATTATCTCGCAAAAAACCTACCAATGTCACGCCATAAGCTTTAGCAATGCGTACTGCTAGGCCTGTAGGCGCTGAAATTGCAACGAGAACACCTATGCCAGCCACAGCTACTTTCTGTACCATCTCCACGCTTGCACGGCTAGATGTGAGTACAAAGCCGTTTTGTTTTTCTTTATCATATTCATGCACAGATAGTTTTGCCATAGCGCCCATCAATTTATCCATCGCGTTATGCCGCCCAACATCTTCTCGTAACAATTGCACTTCACCTTGCGCATTTACCCAGGCGCATGCATGCGTCGCCCCTGTAGCTTGCTGCAACACTTGCTTTGCCTGAATTATACAAAAAGCAGTTTGAATACTTTCTGCTTTAATAGCCGCCCTAGAAGCCCCATGGATATTGGCTTGCAGGGCATCAGTTTTATCATTGTCTAAGTTTGGCAATCGCAAAGCCTGATCCAAACTTTCGGCTCCACACAAACCACAACCTGTGCGCCCAACCAAATTACGCCGTTTTTCTTTGAGCTTAACAAAACTCTCTGTCGCCACGTCCAAACGCAGCTCGACCCCTTGATCTTGCATGACTATTTCAATGTCGTAAAGCTCACTTTTATCTTGCAAAATACCTACAGATAAAGAAAACCCTAATGCAAAATCTTCTAAATCTTGCGGTGTGGCTAACATTACTGCGTGAGAAATTCCATTATAAATCAAGGCAATAGGCGTTTCTTCAGCAACGTTATCTTTGGCTTCTGCAAAAACACCATCGCGCCAGCGTGTAACATTTACTTCAGAAAGTGGCGAATCCACAACAATGAATGATTTTTTAGTCAATGTTCAAGCTACTAAATTTTAAGCAGGTTGCTGCGCTTTTTTGTTCAACTTATTATTCGCAAAAGCAATTTGCGCATCACTAAATGTTTTGTAATGTTTTTGCCAATCCGAAAGCTGATGCACGCGCGTTACTTGCACTGCGGTTACTTTAAACTCTGGGCAATTAGTCGCCCAATCCGAGTTATCCGTTGTAATTACATTTGCGCCAGACTCTGGGTGATGGAAAGTAGTGTAAATCACCCCCGGCTGAACACGCTCGGTAAGTGTCGCACGCAACACAGTCTCACCTGCGCGACTGCTAATGCCAATCCAGTCGCCTTCCTTAACGCCGCGCTCTTCCGCGTCATGCGGATGAATCTCTACAATATCTTCAGAATGCCATTCCACATTTTTGGTACGACGCGTTTGTGCGCCCACGTTGTATTGCGATAAAATACGACCGGTCGTCAATATCAACGGATATTTAGCATTCACTTTTTCAGTGGTTGGCACATATTGAGTAATAAAGAATTTGCCTTTCCCACGCACAAATTCATCAATATGCATGGTTGGCGTTCCAGTTGGCGCTTCGTCGTTGCATGGCCATTGTATGCTACCCAGTTCGTCTAATTTTTTGAAACTGACGCCTTTGAAGGTCGGTGTTAGCGCGGCGATTTCATCCATAATTTCGCTAGCATGCGCATAACTCATCTCATAACCCAGCGCTTTAGAAAGTTTGGCCGTAATCTCCCAATCTTCCATACCATTTTTGGGCGACATCACACGGCGTACAGGCGAAATACGACGTTCTGCATTGGTAAACGTGCCACTTTTCTCTAGGAAAGAAGCACCTGGGAAGAATACATGTGCGTACATCGCGGTTTCGTTTAAGAACAAATCCTGCACAATTACGCATTCCATGCTTTCCAACGCATGCGTGACGTGCTGGGTATTAGGATCCGATTGCGCAATATCTTCGCCAACGCAATACAGCGCTTTAAAGCGGCCTTCGCCTGCAAGGTCAAGCATATTCGGGATGCGTAGGCCTGGCTCATTACTTAGTGGCCTGCCCCAAGCTGCTTCAAATAAGGCTTTTGCAGCAGGATCAGAAACGTGTCTATAACCTGGATATTCATGCGGCATACTGCCCATATCGCAACTGCCTTGCACGTTATTTTGGCCACGCAATGGGTTGATGCCAACGCCTTCGCGGCCTACATTGCCAGTTGCCATCGCTAAATTGGCAATACCCATCACCATAGTGGAGCCTTGGCTGTGTTCGGTGACGCCTAAGCCGTAATAAATCGCACCGTTGCCGCCAGTGGCGAACATTCTTGCAGCTTCGCGCATGGTTTCAGCTTTTACGCCTAATGTTTCTTCAAGCGCTTCAGGCGAGTTTTCTGGCTTTGCCACAAAATCGCGCCAAGCGACGAATGAATCCCACTCACAACGTTCTTTGACGAAATTTTCTTTCACTAAACCTTCAGTCACCACCACATGTGCCAGCGCAGAAATTAGAGCAACGTTGGTACCTGGGCGTAAATTTAAATGATAATCGGCACGAATATGAGGAGAATTTTCCACCAAGTCAATCGCACGTGGATCGGCAATAATCAGTTTAGCGCCTTCACGTAAACGACGTTTCATTTGCGATGCGAATACAGGGTGGCCATCAGTTGGGTTCGCGCCAATAATCATAATCACGTCGGATTGCATTACAGAGTCAAACGTTTGCGTCCCTGCCGATTCTCCAATAGTTTGTTTCAAGCCGTAGCCAGTTGGGCTATGACACACGCGAGCACAAGTATCCACATTATTGGTGCCAAATACGGCGCGCACCAGTTTTTGCGTCACATACACTTCTTCATTCGTACAACGGCTCGAGGTGATGCCGCCCATGGCGTCTTTGCCATACTTGGCTTCAATGCGTTTAATTTCACTGGCAGCGTAGTTAATCGCCTCATCCCAGCTTACTTCTTGCCAAGGATCAGTGATATTTTTACGAATCATTGGTGTGGTAATACGGTCTTTATGTGTGGCGTAACCCCAAGCAAAGCGGCCTTTTACGCAAGAGTGTCCATGATTTGCACCACCGTCTTTATTCGGTGTCATGCGCACGACTTCTTCGCCCTTCATTTCAGCGTCAAAGCTACAGCCCACACCACAATAGGCGCAAGTGGTGGTGACTGAATGCTCGGGCGTACCCGCTTCGATCACAGTTTTTTCCATCAATGTCGCCGTTGGGCAAGCCGCTACACATGCGCCGCAAGACACACATTCTGATTCTAAAAAGTCTTTATTACCTGCTGAAACTTTGCTGCCAAAGCCGCGACCTTCAATCGTCAACGCAAACGTGCCTTGTGTTTCTTCGCAGGCACGCACGCAGCGGCTACAAACAATGCATTTACTAGGATCGAAAGTAAAGTATGGGTTCGATTCATCTTTTTCTTGCTTGAGGTGATTTTCGCCCTCGTAGCCATATCGTACTTCGCGCAAGCCCACAGCGCCTGCCATATCTTGCAGCTCACAATCGCCATTAGCGGCGCAAGTGAGGCAATCTAGGGGATGGTCTGAGATATACAGCTCCATCACGCCGCGGCGCACATCAGCTAATTTCGGAGTTTGTGTATGAACTTTAATGCCTTCCGCCACCGGCGTAGTACATGAGGCGGGGTAACCACGACGGCCTTCAATCTCCACCAAACATAGTCGGCAAGACCCAAACGGTTCCAAACTATCTGTCGCGCATAATTTAGGCACTGAGACGCCCGACAATTGCGCTGCATGCATAATTGACGTGCCTTCTGGCACGCTGACTGTCACGCCATCAATATCAAGCGTTACGTTTTTTTCTGCTGCAGACTTTGGCGTTCCGTAGTCTTTTTTCGGGTCATAGGTATTTACCGAATGTGAATGTGTTGAATATTTAATGTCGTCCATGATTCACTCCAATGCCACTTAAGCGGCAACTTCCTTAATTTTTTCAATGCCTTTGTTTTCTAAACCGAAGTCTTCGCCAAAATGATTTATCGCGCTCAACACTGGGTAAGGCGTCATGCCGCCCAGCGCACATAGCGAGCCATTAAACATAGTATCGGATAAATCTCTCACTAATTGAATATTCTTCGCATGATCTTTACCCGAGACCTTGCTAGCAGCAACTTTATCAATCACTTCCACGCCACGTGTAGAGCCTATGCGGCAAGGCGTACATTTACCACAACTCTCAATCGCACAAAACTCAAATGCATAACGCGCCATTTTCGCCATATCTACCGTATCATCAAACGCAACAATACCACCATGACCTAAGACCGCCCAAATCTTGCTAAATTCTTCATAATCTAGCGGCGTATCAAATTGGCTTTCAGGCAAAAAAGCACCTAGAGGCCCGCCCACTTGCACCGCGCGGATAGGACGCCCTGTGGCAGATCCGCCACCAAAATCATATAATAATTGACGTAGCGTTGCTCCAAAAGCCAACTCAACCAAACCAGTTTGCTTGATATTTCCCGCCAACTGAATCGGCAAAGTACCGCGTGAACGTCCCATGCCATAATCAGCATAAAATTGCGCACCTTTATCTAAAATAATCGGCACTGTTGCTAAGCTTATGACATTGTTTACGACCGTTGGTTTACCAAATAAACCTTCAATAGCTGGCAATGGCGGTTTAAAACGTACTTGGCCGCGTCTACCTTCTAAACTTTCCAATAGAGAAGTTTCTTCACCACAAATATAAGCGCCTGCAGCGCGGCGCACTTCTAGTTTGAATGTGTGGTTTGAACCGCAGATTTTTTCGCCTAAATAACCTGATTTTTCGGCTTTCAAGATGGCTTCATTCAAAGTTTTAAGTGCGTGTGGGTACTCACTACGCAAATAAATATAACCTTGATTTGCACCAACAGCAATGCCCGCGATGGTCATGCCTTCTATCAGCACGAACGGGTCATCTTCCATAATCATGCGGTCGGAATAAGTGCCAGAATCGCCTTCATCCGCGTTGCAGACGATATATTTTTGCTCGGCATTGCAGCCAAGTACTGTATTCCACTTAATCCCCGTGGGG
>JANNFN010000130.1:0-9520 GCA_031379885.1 Methylotenera sp. | reverse complement strand
TTAATATTCATGCTCAGATTTATCAAATTTAAACATATTCAAGATCAAGCCAAGCATTGGTATTGGATTTTGTTTTTTCTCACTTTGTTTATTGGTGCGCTGTTTACCTATTACGTAGCCAAAGCGCAAGACGCAGAAATGCGTGATAATTTAATTACTTATGCTTCGACTATCGAGCAATCCATTGATTGGCGGCCCTATGCAGCCATGCTCAACACCAATCCAGATCAGCTTAAAGAAGCTGACATGGCGGATCTTGAAATGCAATTAAAGAGTGCATGTAAAGCCAATAAAGACTGCCATTTCATTTACTTGTTGTATACAGATGAGCAAAAAGGCAAAACGCAGATTAAATTTTTATTAGACGCTAGTCCACAGCCGCCTTCAGAAATTTCACATTTGGGTGAGGTTTTTGTAGAGGGAAGCGAGGCGTTGATGCACGGATTGATTACTAGAAAAGCACTGGTAGAAGGTCCAGTAACTGATCATTGGGGTACTTGGGTGAGCGCACATGTGCCCATTACAACCACAGTTACTACACCCAATTTCGTGATGCTAGGTATTGATGTAGCAGTCAATAATTGGAACACGCGTATATTCAAAAAAACCATAGTACCTATTATGTCTACCTTGGTTTTTTTGGGTATTTTTCTAGGATTTATGTATCAAAATCGAGTTAGAGAAAGGCTGCTGGCACAATTGTTTAGCTCACAATCAGCGCTATCTGAATTAGCTAATAATGATGCACTGACTGGTTTGCCAAATCGCCGTTTGCTAGAGGATAGAATGGCGCAGGCGCTAAAAGAAGCCAGTCGCGCGCAACAAATGGTCGCGGTGTTGTTTCTTGATTTAGACTATTTTAAAGTAGTTAATGACACGCACGGACATTTAATTGGCGATCAACTGCTGAAAAGTGTTGGTGAGCGGCTGACTAGTTTGCTACGCGCAGAAGATACAGTGGCCCGAATTGGTGGCGATGAGTTTGTGGTGCTTCTGCCTAAAATTAAAGATGAGCAGCAACTTGTTGCTACGGCAGAAAAGGTAATAAGCGAATTAGCGCAACCGTTTCACATTGCTGGACAAACCTTACTTGTTGGCGTCAGTATTGGTATTGCGCTATATCCGCAGCATGATGACAAACCCAGTAATTTAATTAAACTCGCAGATGATGCCATGTACGTAGCTAAGCGGATAGGACGTAATTGTTATCATGTTTATCAGCCTGATTAAATGATAAAGCAAATGGTTTTTTTTGGTGTTTTGCTGTTGGTGCTTGGCTTGGTTTTTACTTGGTCGGCCATTAAACCGCACGATTATTTCACTTGGTTTTTAGAAGTTTTTCCCATTCTCATCGCACTACCAATTTTGTTTTTTACATTCAAACAATTCCCACTTTCAAATCTTGTGTATGTTTTGATTTTATTGCACGCAACCATCCTTATGGTGGGTGGGCACTATACTTATGCTGAAGTGCCCTTATTTAATTGGCTTAGAGACACATTCGATTTAAGTCGCAATTATTACGATCGTGTGGGGCATTTTACGCAAGGCTTTGTGCCTGCGATGATTGCGCGCGAAATTTTGTTACGCAAACAAATCGTTAAAAATACAGGAAAGAAAAATGTTTGGCTACTTTTTATTGTGTGCTCAATTTGTTTGAGTATAAGTGCCTGTTATGAATTTGTTGAATGGTGGGTGGCAGTGGGCTCTGGCACTGCGGCAGAGGCTTTTCTTGGCACGCAAGGTGATGTGTGGGATACACAGTGGGACATGTTGTTGGCGCTTGTTGGCGCAGTCGTTGCGCAAATATGTCTCGAAAAATGGCATAATCAGAGCATGCGTGCGCTTGAAATGTAAGTCAGTTTCCGCTATAATTCGTCAATTCTGAAACGGGAAGAGTCCAAAAGCTCCTCCCGTTTTGCGTATCTGCCATTTGATGATGCGTCGCAATGAAAATTAAGGAGCTTTAAGGTGTCAAAAACAATTCCAGCCATTTTAGTGTTAGCAGATGGAACTGTTTTTCATGGCATCTCAATTGGCGCATCTGGCCACACGGTTGGCGAGGTAGTGTTTAACACCAGCATGACTGGCTACCAAGAAATCCTCACCGATCCATCCTACACTGAACAAATCGTCACACTGACATATCCGCATATTGGTAACACAGGCACCAATCCCGAAGATGTTGAATCAGGAAAGGTATGCGCGGCTGGTTTAATTATTCGCGATTTGCCATTGTTAGAATCTAATTTTCGTAGCACACAAACCCTTCCACAATATTTAGTGGCCAATAATATCGTCGCCATTGCTGATATTGACACGCGCAAACTGACGCGAATTTTGCGTGAAAAAGGCGCACAAGCAGGTTGCATTATGGCTGGGAAAGTCGACGAAGTGGAATCTTTAAAACTTGCAAAAAATTTCCCTGGCTTGGCGGGTATGGATTTAGCCAAAGTGGTGAGCTGTAAGAAAGCGTATGAATTTACAGATGGTGAATGGGCGCTGAGTAAAGGTTACACAAAAGCACCGGATTCTAAATTCCATGTAGTTGCTTTTGATTACGGGGTTAAGCGCAATATTTTGCGTATGCTAGTCACGCGCGGCTGCAAAGTGACGGTATTGCCAGCGCAGGCTTCTGCAGAAGAGGCGCTAAAATTTAAACCAGATGGTATCTTTTTGTCTAACGGCCCAGGCGATCCTGAACCCTGTGATTACGCGGTCACAGCAATTAAAACGCTAGTGGATACAGGCATCCCCACTTTTGGTATTTGTTTGGGACATCAGTTATTGGCGTTGGCAAGTGGCGCAAAAACCATGAAAATGAAATTTGGTCATCACGGCGCCAATCATCCAGTGCAAGATATCGCAACTAAGCGTGTGTATATTACCAGCCAAAATCACGGCTTTGCAGCCGACCCAAACACATTACCGAAAAATGTAAAAATCACGCACATTTCTCTATTCGACGGCAGTTTGCAAGGCATTGCGCGTACCGACAAGCCTGCATTTAGCTTTCAAGGTCACCCAGAAGCCAGCCCAGGCCCGCATGAAATGAGTTACTTGTTTGATCAATTTATAACGCTTATGCAGAAAAAGGAAGTAGCGTAATGGCTAAGCGTACCGACATTAAATCTATTCTAATCATTGGTGCTGGCCCAATTGTGATTGGTCAAGCCTGTGAGTTCGATTACTCTGGCGCGCAAGCGTGCAAAGCGTTGCGCGAAGAAGGTTACCGCGTCATCTTGGTTAACTCTAATCCTGCCACGATTATGACTGACCCTGAAATGGCAGATGCGACCTATATCGAACCAATTACTTGGCAAGTGGTGGAAAAAATTATCGCAAAGGAAAAGCCGGATGCGCTGTTGCCAACTATGGGTGGCCAAACTGCGCTGAATTGTGCGCTTGATTTAGACAAGCACGGTGTGTTGGCTAAATATAATGTTGAGCTGATTGGCGCAAGTAAAGAAGCGATTGATAAGGCCGAAGATCGCCAAAAATTTAAAGAAGCCATGACCAAAATCGGTTTGGGTTCAGCACGTTCAAGCATAGCTCATAGCATGGAAGAGGCCTTGCAAGTGCAGGCCAGTATTGGTTATCCAGCTATTATTCGGCCATCGTTCACCATGGGTGGTAGTGGCGGTGGTATTGCCTATAACCGCGAAGAATTCATTACCATTTGTGAGCGCGGTTTAGATGCTTCGCCGACTAAAGAATTACTGATTGAAGAATCCATGCTCGGCTGGAAAGAGTATGAAATGGAAGTGGTGCGTGACAAAGCCGATAACTGCATCATTATCTGCTCGATTGAGAATTTAGACCCAATGGGTGTGCACACAGGTGACTCAATTACCGTTGCACCTGCACAAACGCTGACCGATAAAGAGTACCAAATTATGCGTAACGCCTCGTTAGCGGTGCTGCGCGAGATTGGCGTGGATACTGGCGGCTCGAACGTGCAGTTTGCTATCAATCCTGACGATGGTCGTATGATTGTCATTGAGATGAATCCACGTGTATCGCGTTCAAGCGCGCTGGCCTCGAAAGCGACTGGATTCCCGATTGCAAAGGTGGCTGCAAAATTGGCGGTGGGCTTTACTTTGGATGAGCTTAAAAATGACATTACAGGCGGCCAAACACCAGCTTCGTTTGAGCCTTCAATTGATTACGTAGTAACTAAGATACCGCGTTTTGCTTTTGAGAAATTCCCGCAAGCGGACTCACGTTTGACTACGCAAATGAAATCGGTCGGTGAAGTGATGGCCATTGGGCGTACGTTTCAGGAGTCGTTCCAAAAAGCCTTACGCGGCTTAGAAGTTGGCGTGGATGGCCTAGACCCAATCACTACCGATTTAGATCGCATTACTAAAGAAATGGGTGAACCAGGCCCAGAGCGCATTTGGTACGTGGGCGACGCATTCAGATGTGGCATGACGATTGAGCAGGTGTTCAATATCTCAAAAATTGACCACTGGTTTTTGGCGCAAATTAAAGACATTATTGACCGTGAAGCGGCCCTAAAAGGCGCGCATATCGCCGACCTCAACAAAGATGCGCTATTCCAACTTAAACGTCGCGGATTTTCTGATAGACGGTTGGCCAAGTTATTGGAAACCGATCAGCACGCTGTGCGCGCTTACCGCCAAGCCTTAAATGTACGTCCTGTCTACAAGCGCGTGGATACTTGCGCGGCTGAGTTTGCGACGAATACTGCGTACATGTATTCCAGCTATGAAGAAGAATGCGAATCGAAGCCAAGTGATAAAAAGAAAATCATGGTGCTAGGTGGCGGGCCTAATAGAATTGGTCAAGGCATTGAGTTTGATTACTGCTGCGTACATGCGGCGTTTGCTATGCGTGATGATGGCTATGAAACCATTATGGTGAACTGTAATCCTGAAACGGTTTCGACCGATTACGACACTTCAGATAGACTGTATTTCGAGCCAGTGACGCTAGAAGACGTGTTGGAAATTGTACATATTGAAAAACCAGTTGGTGTGATTGTGCAATATGGCGGTCAAACGCCGCTTAAACTCGCGCGTGCGCTAGAAAAAGCGGGCGTACCAATTATCGGTACCACACCAGACGCAATCGATCGCGCGGAAGACCGAGAGCGTTTTCAAAAATTAATCCAAGACTTAGGCCTAAAACAGCCACCTAATCGCACAGCGCGAACACCAGAAGCGGCATTAATTGCAGCTGATGAGATTGGCTACCCATTGGTGGTGCGTCCAAGCTATGTGTTGGGCGGCCGTGCCATGGAAATCGTGCATGAACAAAGCCAATTAGAGCGCTATATGCGTGAGGCGGTAAAGGTTTCTAATGATTCGCCCGTTTTGTTGGATCGTTTTTTGAACGATGCCATTGAAATCGACGTTGATGCAATTTGCGATGGTAGCGAAGTGCTCATCGGCGGCATTATGCAACACGTGGAGCAAGCGGGCGTGCACTCGGGCGATTCTGCCTGTTCATTGCCACCATATAGCTTAAGCAAAACCTTGCAAGATGTGTTGCGTGAGCAGACCGTGAAAATGGCGCTGGCGTTAGGAGTTAAAGGTTTAATGAACGTGCAATTCGCTATTCAGGGCGAAACAGTTTATGTGTTGGAAGTGAATCCGCGCGCATCAAGAACTGTTCCATTTGTGTCAAAAGCATGCGGTTTGCAACTAGCAAAAATCGCTGCGCGTTGCATGGCGGGGCAAAGCTTGAAATCGCAAGGCGTCACTAAAGAAGTGATTCCGCCATATTTCTCAGTGAAAGAGGCTGTGTTTCCATTCATCAAGTTCCCAGGCGTGGATACGATACTTGGGCCTGAAATGAAATCGACGGGCGAAGTCATGGGCGTCGGCGCGACCTTTGCAGAAGCGTTTGTGAAGTCGCAACTGGCCGCATCTGCCAAGTTGCCAAAAGGTGGGCGTGCGTTTATTAGCGTACGTAATGAAGATCACCAAAAAGTGGTGGATATTGCGCAAGATTTGGCAAAATTGGGCTTTACACTAGTTGCGACAAAAGGCACTGCCAAAGCCCTAATGGGGCATGGTTTAAGCGTAACGCCTGTGAATAAAGTGGCTGAAGGTCGCCCGCATGTGGTGGATATGATTAAAAACAACGAAATTAGCTTTATTGTGAATGTGACCGAAGACAAAAAGGCAGTGGCCGATTCTTATGAGATTCGTCGTAGCGCGTTGCAGAATAAAGTCACTTATTACACAACGCTGGCGGGGGCTAAAGCAGCATGTATAGGTATGGCGCATATGCAAGAGTTGAATGTCGAATCGATTCAAGACTTGCACAAAAAGCTAGTTTAAAATACACTTAAGTTTAACTATTCAAAACCACGCTCAATTGAGTGTGGTTTATTTTTTTTGTAAGGTTTTAACATGGCATTAAATCAAATTCCAGTGACTATTAAAGGCGCAGAGCTGATGAAAGCGGAACTAGCGCGCCTGCGTAGCGTCGATCGCCCCAGTGTGATTCAAGCGATAGCAGAAGCGCGTGCGCAGGGCGATTTATCTGAAAATGCGGAATACGAAGCCGCCAAAGAAAAACAAAGCTTTATTGAAGGTCGCATAGCCGAGCTAGAGTCAAAACTTTCCAATTTGTTTGTGATTGACCCAAAAACACTCAATGCTGAAGGCCGCGTAGTGTTTGGGGCAACGGTGAATATTGAGGATTTAGAATCGGGCGACAACAAAACTTATCAAATCGTGGGTGAAGATGAAGCCGATATTAAAGGCGGGAAAATCTCTGTTGGCTCACCAATCGCGCGCGCACTGATAGGTAAATCTGCAGGCGATGTGGCTGAAGTGGCTGCGCCAGGCGGAATTAAAGAATACGAAGTGCTAGAAGTGCTTTACATCTGATTATGCTTTCTCGCTTAAATTTAATTGTCATTACTTTATGGGTAGGCGCGTTATGGGCGACAGGCTTTAACGTTTATGTTTTAAATGGCGCACTACAAGATAAACAATTATTTGGTAGTGTAGCGGGGCAGTTATTCACCATTGTCAGTTACATTGGCATGGCTAGCGGTTTCTATTTGCTAATTCAGCGCTTAATGGATTACGGTACTGGTGCACTTAAACAAAGCTTTTTTTGGGCAGCTTTTGCGATGTTGTTATTGGTACTTGCAGGCTATTTTGGTATTCAGCCCATCTTGGCACAACTTAAAGCCGACGCGATGCCCGCCGATGTGATGCACAGCGTATTCGCAGACCGATTTGGTAAATGGCACGGTATCGCCAGCGTGGCGTATTTGGTGGAATGTTTGCTTGGTTTTGTTTTAGTGCTTAAAGCACGCTAAAAGCATTGCCCTAGTAGCCGCATAGATGTTGGGTTGCAGAGCATATGCTTTAAATGCATTAAAGCTTCGGAATATTGATTTTTGCTTTTTCTTTCACTGTTTCGCTGGTGCGATAAACCACTAATTGTTTACCAATATGATGCACAGCAACTGCATTTGTTTTAGTGCAAATATCCGCATACATGGCTTTACGCGCATCTCGGTCATCACCAGCCACTTGAATTTTAATCAGCTCATGCGCGTTTAAATTCAGCTCAATTTCTTTAATGACATTTTCAGTCAATCCGTTATTGCCAATCATCACAACAGGGCTTAAGCTATGCGCTAAGCCGCGCAGATGCGCGATTTGTTTAGTATTTAGTTTCATAACCGTCATTTTACCATGAAGCACCTTATTTCAATATGAAACCCAATAGTCCATGAAAGTTAGTCGAACAAGCAAAGCTTGGATGCAAGAACATCTGAATGATGAGTTCGTCAAACGCGCGCAAAAAGAAGGCTATAGAGCCCGCGCGGCCTATAAGCTAATCGAAATCGACGATAAAGATAAGCTTATCAAGCCTGGCATGACCATTGTGGATTTAGGTTCCACGCCTGGCAGTTGGTCTCAAGTGGCGGTGCAGCGCTTAAAAGGTAACGGCAAAGTAATTGCGTTGGATATTTTAGACATGACGGGCATTGCGGGCGTTGAGTTTATTCAAGGAGATTTTCGCGAAGAAGCTGTATTAAAGCACTTGCTAACAGCACTAAATAATAAGCCAGTAGACCTTGTAATTGCCGATATGGCACCCAATATAAGTGGAGTAAAAGATGTTGACCAAGCAGGCGCAGCGTATTTAACCGAGCTGGCGCTTGAATTTAGTAGCGAATGGTTGAAACCAGGTGGTAATTTTCTGGTCAAAGTTTTCATCGGTAGCGGTTTTGATGAAATTGTAAAAATCATGCGACAAAGATTCGAGAAAGTGGTGACGCGTAAACCAAAAGCCTCACGTGACCGCAGTAGCGAGGTTTACTTATTAGGTTTAAAGCGTAAATAAGGTGAGTTAAGTGATTCTGTTTCACTAACAAACGCCATCAATTAGGTATAAAATTAGTAAAGCCTCTAGTTTAAGGAATAGCAATTGAATAATATCGCAAAAAGTATCGCAATTTGGTTAGTGGTGGCATTAGTGCTGATGACTGTGTTTAACCAATTCACTGGCCAAAGCAAGGCCGACAATCAAATTGTGTACTCACAATTTATGCAAGAAGTGAAAGACGGACGAGTTGCTAGCGTGCAAATCGATGGTCATGTCGTGCGTGGTAAAACGCAAGATGGCAAAGAATTTAGCACTTATGCGCCAAGTGATTTGTGGATGGTAAACGACCTACTTAAATACAATGTTGCGGTGGAAGCGAAGGCTGAGCAACAACGTTCAGTATTGCTCGAAATTTTCATGTCTTGGTTCCCAATGATTTTACTCATTGGTGTATGGATATTCTTTATGCGCCAAATGCAAGGTGGCGGCAAGGGCGGCGGACCATTCTCATTTGGCAAAAGTAAAGCGCGTCAGTTAGACGAAAACTCAAATCAAACGACATTTGCGGATGTTGCAGGTTGCGACGAAGCCAAAGAAGAAGTAGTTGAATTAGTTGAATTTTTACGTGAACCAAGCAAATTTCAAAAGCTCGGCGGCCGTATTCCACGTGGCGTTTTGCTGGTAGGTCCACCTGGTACAGGTAAAACCTTGCTTGCACGCGCCATCGCAGGTGAGGCAAAAGTGCCATTCTTTACTATTTCAGGTTCCGATTTCGTCGAAATGTTCGTTGGCGTAGGCGCATCGCGCGTAAGAGATATGTTTGAAACTGCAAAGAAAAATGCGCCTTGCATTATATTTATCGATGAAATTGATGCGGTAGGACGCAGCCGTGGCGCAGGTACTGGCGGCGGTAACGATGAGCGCGAACAAACATTGAATCAATTATTGGTCGAGATGGATGGCTTTGAAGCCAATTCTGGTGTGATTGTCATCGCTGCTACTAACCGCGCCGATGTGCTGGATAAAGCCTTATTGCGCCCAGGGCGTTTTGATAGACAAGTGATGGTTGGCTTGCCCGATATTAAAGGTCGCGAGCAAATTTTGTTAGTGCATATGCGTAAAGTGCCAATTGACCAGATGTGAAAGCCGACATTATCGCGCGTGGCACACCAGGTTTTAGTGGTGCCGATTTGGC
>JANNFN010000114.1:0-2720 GCA_031379885.1 Methylotenera sp. | reverse complement strand
ATCTCTCGCAATCAGCTATCAGCCATCAGATTCAAGACTTACAAGAGCAGATAGGCCAACATTTATTTCGCCGTGTTGGTCGCGGTGTGGAGCTAACGGTGGCAGGAGCGGTATTGCAGCGCAGTGTGCAACGTGCGCTAGAAACACTGCGCAATGGCATGGAAGGCATGACAACTTATTTGAACCCCGGATTAGTGGTGATTGTCTGCCCTGCGCCACTTTTGCATGGCTGGCTGCAACCTAGGCTTGAAAGGCTTCAAGTAGTAATCCCAGATTTACTACCGCTATTATCGACCGATGAAACAGCTCGCTACATAGATGAAGATAACGTGGATATTACGATTGGTGAGCGTCCAATTCGGGAAGAAGGTTTGTTAGAAACTCCATTTTTACAGGATGAATGGGTGCTTGTGGCAAGATCTGATTTGGCTAGTAGATTAGTAGATATTGAAATATCACAACACCATCAGCACACGGCATTGGTCTGCTTAGAACAAAGCTTAACCAGTGATGACACCGCTGTATATTTTCGTGAACATCTTGCTAAATTCAGTAAAAAAGCCATTTACGATGATGGGCGTTTATTGTTAGGAGCGGTATTGCGCGGCAAAGTTGTCGCATTCTTGCCGCGCCTTTTAGCTGAAGAGTATATTGCGCTTGGTCAGCTCGTGATTTTGCCTAACTATCCGCGCTTACTTGGAAAAACATGGTGGCTGTCTCGCGTTGCTGGTCAGCCACGCTCTGATTTAATAGTTCAAGTTTATGACTGGCTTTTGTTACAAGAAAACACCCTTTACGCATTAAAACAAAACTAGCTAAATTGCCAGCTAACTAAACAAATAGTGTTTGCGTAATGATTTTTTGACTTCCCACGTGCAAGATAATCCAGCGGGGAAAGTCACCAAGTCACCCACACCAAAACTCACTGGGTTGCCGCCATTTTTTGGTGTAACTGTCACTTCGCCTTCTAAGATATAAGCAATTTCTTGTGAGTTATAACTCCAGGGAAATTTTGATACTTCTTTAGACCAGGTTGGCCAATTATCCACGTCAAGCGCGGCGAGTTTAGCGGCATCAGGTTTTTCAACAATAATATTCATCACGCTCTCCTCAAAAACAAAAAAGCCTTGAATAACCAAGGCTTTTATTGTATTCCTAATGCACAAAAATGCAATTATGAGTGTTTGTAGTGCTTTTTGAGCTGTTTTACCACTTCCCAGTTACTTTTGAGGCCTTTTGGAAACACCACGAAATCACCCGCTTTAACTACAACCTTTTCGCCGCCTTGTGGAGTTACATGAAACTCGCCTTCAAGCACATAAGCGCTCTCAGTCATGCCAAAATCTAAAGGAAACTTAGATGGTTCGCAATCCCAAATGGCCCAGCTAGTAACGCCTAGCGCTTTTAGTTTTTCTTCTGACGGATTGTGATCTATAACGATTTGAGTCATGCTTTATCCTTAACTAGTGATTAAAAACAAATACCGCAGCAAATTTAAGTGAATAACTGATGCTCTGTAAGGTAATATCCATGCGGCCCGCAGGGCATGATGTTTTAACAGTTGCGATATTTAAAATATTGGCGGAAGAGGTGAGATTCGAACTCACGGTGGGCTCGCACCCACGACAGTTTTCAAGACTGTAGCATTAAACCGCTCTGCCACTCTTCCTAATAAAAAAATTTGTTACTCGCTGACTACTTAAAAAAACAGTCTTGAAGACTGTAGCGTGCCCAAATTAACACCTTGCACTCTGCCACTCTTCCTTGCGAGCGCGCATTATAGCAAAGATTTAGTCGTCTTGAATATCCTGATTTGGAAAAAGTACATCGGTATAACCAAATTGGCTCAAATCGGTGATACGCATTGGGTACAAAATCCCGTTTAAGTGATCACATTCATGCTGCACAACGCGCGCGTGAAAGCCGCTTACCAGCCTATCAATGGCGTTACCAAATTGATCGAATCCTTTGTAGTGTAGCCTCGCGTAACGTGGCACCATACCACGCATGCCAGGTACAGATAAGCAACCTTCCCAATCATCTTCTAATTCATCGCCTATTGGCGTTAAAGTTGGGTTAATCAACACGGTATAAGGTACTTGCTCGGCATCAGGATAACGCGGATTACTGCCGACGCCAAAAATGACCACTTGCAAACTCACGCCAATTTGCGGGGCAGCAATACCAGCGCCGTTCATGGCCTGCATGGTGTCCTGCATGTCTTCAATCAAAGCGTGTAGTTCTAGCGTATCAAACTCTGTGATTGCTTGCGCTTTTTCGAGTAAAAGCGGCTCGCCCATGCGTAAAACTTTTCTAACTGCCAAACTCAATTACCTCCCTATTAATCTGACTGACAGCTGCGTGCAATTTCTTCAATTAATACACAAATTTTTTGCATGGTGCCTTCTAAATTAGTGCTCACCTCGGCAAAGTTAATGCCGTTTAAGCTTGTCCCACGCCCTGCAGCTTGATTCACTACAGGACAAAGCGCAGCATAGTGCACTCCCAGTTCGCGCGCTAACGCGGCTTCTGGCATGCCAGTCATGCCTACTATCGTTGCGCCATCCCGCTCCAAACGATTAATCTCTGCTGCAGTTTCTAACCTCGGACCCTGCGCACAGGCATACACGCCGCCATCATGCAATTTTTGTTGGATATTGCTAGCGGCTTGCTTACAAGTTTGACGCAAATCGTCTGAATATGGTTCGGTAAAATCAATA
>JANNFN010000001.1:0-3521 GCA_031379885.1 Methylotenera sp. | reverse complement strand
GGGCTGGTATCAGGTTTTATTTCAAGCATCGCAACTGTGGGTACAATGGGGGAGCGCGCTAAAGAAACCCCTAACTTAATGGGTGCGGCGGTGGCGGGGGCGGTGTTATCTAGCCTCGCGACTATTTTGCAACTGGCGATGCTACTCGCGGCAATCCATCCACCCACATTACATGCACTGATGTGGCCGCTTATTTTTGGTGGCGTTTCAATTGCGATATATGGCTTGGTAGTGACTTTAAATTCCTTCCATAAAAAGGGAACAGAGATAACCAAACCCACCCAAACATTTAGTGTAAAAACTGCACTTATGCTGGCTACTGTAATTGCGGCGGCGCTGGTTGCATCGGCTGCGTTAAAAGCCTGGTTCGGTCAGGCAGGGCTTGTGGTAGCCTCAGCTGTAGCAGGCATGGTAGATGCGCATGCCCCTACCATCTCTGTCGCCTCACTTTCTGCAGCTGGCAAACTTAGCGCGGAAAGCGCTGTAATACCGATACTGGTTGCTTTTTCGGTCAATTCGACTTCAAAAGCGGTCATCGCATTTATCAGTGGCGGTAAGGAATTTTCAGACAAAGTCCTTCTGGGCTTAATTGTGCAAGTGGCAGCCACATGGGCAGGTTGGTGGTTGTTTAGATAGTTTCACAACACATTTAGACGTGAAATATGATGCCCTACAAGCCAATATCCATGCGGCTGCCAGAGCATCTATTTTGCATCGCATTCGCATGGTTTTGACTTTCAAACCCCTTTGCCGCACCTGAGGGTTTGGCGCCAAGGTCGCGAAGTATGAGCGGGCACTTGGCGGACATGACCTTTACGGTTAATGCCAGCAGATGGAGAGCGGCGAGGACTGTCACAACCGACTTAGTGCTTTAGCACTTAACAAGGTTGGGGAAGATCCTCGCGGTCTTAAGAGCTAAACGAATTCCGCTGCCGCCCAGGTGCGGCGCTAAGTCCCAAGAATACATGCGGCAGCGGGGTGTCATTTACTTTGGTTACTTTCTTTTGGACAAGCAAAAGAAAGTAACTTGCTGTCGGCAACCCCGACTAGCAACAATTAAATTTAATATTTAGTAATTAATTTTCAGAATCAGGTGCAAATGTCCAAGTCCTTGTAATACATAAAATGTCTGTGTCTTTTTTTATTTCTTCACTAAATGGTTCAAATGGCGCAGATTTTTTTATTGTATCTAATACATATTCATCCAAAATTTTATGGCCTGAGCTTTTATTTATTTCAATACCATCTAACTCACCATTTTGTTTTATACAAACCGTAGGGCTAAGTTTGCCATAAACATTATTGTTTTTTGCCTCAACAGGATAATTGTCATTTCCAACCTTCTCGACTTGCTTAGACCAATTTTCTACGTAAATTGCAAATCTATATTCTTTAGTTCGTGCTCCGATATGTTTAGTTTTTGGTCTTTTTTGATATTCATCTTGCTGTTTTTGGATCTGAGCCTCTAATCGTTCAAACTCTAATTTCGTAGCTTCGGACAAATTGCTCGGCACACCGCCTTCTTCTGACCACAGCACAGAAGAAAACAACGTAAGTAACACAAATAAAACCAACGAATTATTAGTTTTCATGTTTATTCAACCGTCACACTCTTCGCCAAATTCCTCGGTTTATCTACATCCGTCCCCTTCAACAAGGCCGCATGGTACGCCAACAACTGCACTGGGATAGTATGCAAAATAGGGGAGAGCACGCCTACGTGGCGTGGGGTGCGGATAACATGCACGCCTTCGGACTCTGTAAAGTGACTATCCGCATCGGCAAATACAAATAACTCGCCACCACGCGCTTTTACCTCTTGCATGTTAGATTTTACTTTCTCTAGCAGCGTATCATTCGGCGCGATTACCACCACTGGCATATTGTTATCCACCAGCGCCAGCGGGCCATGTTTAAGCTCGCCTGCGGGGTAAGCCTCGGCATGGATGTAAGATATCTCTTTAAGCTTAAGCGCACCTTCTAGCGCGATAGGGTAGTGCACACCACGGCCTAAAAACAAAGCGTGTTCTTTATCGGCAAAGCGTTTTGCCCATTCGCGAATTTGCGGCTCTAAATTAAGCGCATATTGCACGCTGCCCGCCAATTGGCGCAAGGCGCTTAAATGTTCCTGCTCTTGCTCCGCACTTAACAAACCACGCTGTTTGGCGAGTGTTGCCGCCAGAGTGAATAGGGCGACCAATTGTGTGGTGAAGGCTTTGGTAGAAGCCACACCGATTTCAGCCCCGGCGCGGGTGTAAAAAACCAGCTGCGAGGCGCGTGGAATGGCGCTCTCTTGCACGTTACAAATCGCTAATGTTAGGTTTTGCCCTAACGATTTTGCATGTTTTAGGGCTTCCATGGTATCGAGCGTTTCGCCAGATTGCGAAATGGTGACGATGAGCTGTTTTGGGTTTGGTACGGATTGACGATAGCGATATTCACTGGCGATTTCGACATTGGTAGGTATTTTAGCAATGCCTTCCAACCAATATTTAGCGGTGAGCGCGGCGTAATAGCTGGTGCCTGCGGCAAGTATTAAAACGCTATCCGCTTGTTTGAAAACGTCGTTAGCAGCTTTGCCAAACAACTCGGCAGAGAACTTGTTATCGTCTATCAGCGCTTCAATTGTATCTGTCAGTGCACGAGGCTGCTCGTGAATTTCTTTTTGCATAAAGTGTGCGTAAGGGCCAAGCTCCATGCTGGCAAGTGAGACATCGCTCACATGGATTTTGCGTTTAACTTCTACGCCATCACGCCCATAAATAGTCACGCCATCACGGCGAATATCAGCCACGTCGCCATCTTCTAAGTAAATCACTTTACGCGTGACTGACAAAACGGCAGAAACATCGGATGCGATAAAATTTTCACCATCGCCCAAGCCCAATAACAACGGGCATCCCAGACGTGCTGTAATCATATGCTCTGGTTCTTTAACTGAAATCACACTAATGGCAAACGCGCCTGTAAGCTCATCCATCGCTTTTTGTGTGGCCGCCAAAAGCGGTAAATCTTGATGATAATAGTGAATTAAGTGAGCAATCACTTCGGTATCTGTTTGCGAGGTGAACTCGTAGCCAAGTGCCTTTAAGCGTGTGCGTTGCTCATCGTGATTCTCAATGATGCCATTGTGCACTACGGCGATTTCACCCTTGGACACATGTGGATGCGCGTTGCTTTCGGTGACGCCGCCATGCGTTGCCCAGCGCGTATGGCCAATGCCAACTAGGCCTGTTAAATTTGCATCGATGACTTTTTCTGTCATCGCAGAAACACGCCCAACCGCACGTACGCGTTCTATGCCATTGCTGTTTAACACAGCAACACCAGCGGAATCGTAGCCACGATATTCCAAGCGGCTTAAGCCTTCGATTAAGGTAGAAACAACGTTTCTACTTGCAACTGCGCCAACAATGCCACACATAAAATTTAATCTTTCTTATTAAACTATTTTTTCTTAGTAGGCCGTTTCCAGCCTTTAATCGATTTTTGCTCTTTTGCCCGACAAAACGTTAAGGCAT
>JANNFN010000144.1:0-4759 GCA_031379885.1 Methylotenera sp. | reverse complement strand
AGCCTGCAGGGCAATGATAATGCGATGTAAAACGACTTTTTTCGCAGGAATTTGACTAAGCTTTTGATTCAAACTGGCATTTGAAAGCAATGAATACGCAAACGCTTTGCGCGAAACTGCTGGTTTAAGTTGCCGCAATCGTAGCGGCAATGTGGAGATGAGCGCCTGCCCAAGTGGATAATGATAATAATCAGCACAAAATTTTAGTAATTTAAACGTGTCGCTATCAAACACAACGTCGTCGAACACATGGCTCACTAGTTTTAGCTTTTCAATTGGATAATCTGAAGTTTGTTTAACTTCCAGTACCACGCCCACCAAATTGCGCCCTGCAAACGGCACGATGACACGGTTACCCACGCGCGCCTCGAAACCGCCACTTAAATAATCGAACGTGCGATTAAGCGGTACATCTAGCGCGATATTGAGAATAATTTGCAGCATAAATTAGGTTAAAATACTGTTTTTGCATTATTTGATGATTACTTTGAAAGTTCACATTACCGATTTACTTACCCGCGCAGCCAACAGCATTGGCGCGGACACTACACAAACTAGCATTATACTTGAGCGACCAAAATCGGCCGAGCATGGCGATTTTTCTAGTAATTTAGCCATGATGCTAGCTAAGCCTTTGCGCCAGAATTCACGCGAAATTGCGATCAATTTAATCAAAGCACTGCCACAAAGCGAGTATATCGCCAAAGTGGAAATTGCGGGCGCGGGCTTTATTAATTTCTTTTTAAACGCGCAATCGCAGCAAACTATCGTCACCAAAATTTTGAATGCGGGCGATAATTTTGGCCGCAATAAAATCGGAAACAATCAAAAAGTTCAAGTGGAGTTTGTTTCCGCCAACCCCACAGGTCCACTGCATGTCGGCCATGGGCGCGGCGCAGCGGTAGGCGATTGCTTGGCTCGACTATTAGATGCTAATGGTTGGGATGTCACACGCGAGTTTTATTACAACGATGCAGGTGCGCAGATTGAAAACTTAGTGATTTCGGTGCAAGCGCGCTGCAATGGCGTATCTGTTGATGATGCAAGTTTCCCCGAAAATGGTTATCGCGGTGATTATATTTTAGATATTGCGAATGCGTTTTTGGCCAAAGAAACCGTGACTGCAGACGACATGCAAGTGACTGCCAGTGGTAATGTGGATGATGTGGAATCTGTGCGCTCGTTCTCGGTGGCTTATTTGCGCCACGAGCAAGATTTAGATTTAAAAACATTCCAGATAAAATTTGATGTATTTTCGCTAGAGAGCGCTTTATACAGCACAGGCAAAGTAGAAGCCACCGTGCAAGCACTTAAGAAAAGCGGGCACACTTACGAAGAGGGCGACGCACTATGGCTAAAGACCACCGATTTTGGCGATGATAAAGACCGCGTCATGCGCAAAAGCGACGGTGGTTATACCTATTTTGTGCCCGATGTGGCTTAACATTTAGATAAATGGAATCGCGGTTTCAAACGCGTGATTAACGAGCAGGGTGCCGATCACCACAGCACCATCACTCGCGTCCGTGCTGGGCTGCAGGCACTTGATATGCATATTCCACAAGGCTGGCCAGATTATGTGCTACACCAAATGGTGACGGTGATGCGCGGCGGCGAAGAAGTGAAATTATCAAAGCGCGCTGGTAGTTATGTGACTTTACGCGATTTAATCGACGAAGTCGGTTGCGACGCGACTAGATATTTTCTTGCCGCGCGCCGTGCAGATTCACAATTGGTGTTCGACATTGATATTGCAAAAGCACAAACAAATGATAACCCTGTTTACTATATTCAATATGCACATGCCCGTATTTGCAGCGTGCTAAGCCAATGGAGTGGCGATGTAAATAGCTTAAAAATGGTGAACTTAAGCCCGCTCAACATGCCAAATGAGGCAAAGTTGATGCAACGTTTAAGCGAGTACCCAGAAGTTGTGGCCACTGCCGCGACTGATTTAGCGCCGCACGTAATCGCAAATTATTTAAAAGAATGTGCAAGTGATTTGCATAGCTATTACAATGATACAAAATTTTTAGTGGACGATGAGCCAACTAAATTGGCGCGCTTGGCTTTGATTGCCGCTACACAACAAGTGTTAAAAAATGGCTTAGGTTTACTAGGCGTAGGCGCACCGCTTAAGATGTAAGGGTTACGCCGCAGAAGATGTAAAAGGATGAACGAATGAGTAGAGATTACAAACCCAGCCCACAAAAAAGTAGTAATAGTAAAGGTAGCCCATTTTTTACTGGCTTACTAGTTGGTTTATTGCTTGGCGTTGGTTTATCTGTTTGGTTAACCATGTATCTTAAAGGTGGCGATAGCCCTTTTGCAGAGAAAAAAGTGGACAAACCAATTGCAGAAAAAATGGCTAAAGAAAATATCTCCGTAGAAAGTGTATTGCCCAAAGATGAAAACCCTGATGGTCTGAAGTCAGATAATCAGTTTGATTTTTATACGATTTTACCCGAAACCGAAAGCACAGTAACCGAGAAAGAAATTAAGGAAAGTTCGCTCACAGTAAAAAAAGATAACTATTTCTTACAAGTAGGTGCATTTCAAAGCGAAGCAGATGCCGATAACATGAAAGCCAAACTGGCTTTGCAGGGTTTTGAGGCTGTAGTACAAACCGCAACCATCCCAGAAAAAGGCGTGTGGCATAGGGTACGCGTAGGCCCGCTTAACGACATTACGCAAATTAATAAAATCCGTAGTGAGCTGACCACCAACGGCTTTAATACCGATTTGATTAAAGTGCATACTGAGACAAAACCTGGATAGGTTAGAAAATAGCCAAATACAATTACAAGTTGAATTAGTTGTCATCTTTTATGGTCAACTTACGTTAATAGCTTTAATTCATCTTTTTATGAAATATATTAATAAGGAAATAAGGAATCAATAATGAAAACCAGTATTAAAAAATGTTTAGCAGTTTTAATGCTCACTATCAGTACATTTGCTTTTGCAGATGGGCCAAAAATAGGCGCTGAATTTGATGCAGTTGCACAGCCAATCCCAACAGATAATGCTGCCAAAATAGAGGTGATGGAGATTTTTTGGTACGGCTGTATTCACTGTTATCAAATGGAAGCACCATTAAACGCATGGGCTAAAAAATTACCAAGCGATGTTTATTTTAAACGCGTTCCAGGCTTGCCTAACCCGAGTTGGGCGCCAATGGCCAAAGCATTTTACGCAATGGAAACCTTAGGCATAGCCGAAAAACTACATACGCCTTTATTTGATGCCATTCACAAACAAAAAACCTTGAATCCCACAGATGAAAAGGCCGCGATTGTTTGGGTTACCCAACAAAGTGGTTTGGATAAATTAAAAGTTGAGCAAGCCTTTAAATCGTTTTCCATCAACACTAGTTTAAATCGCGCTGCAATAATTTTTCGTAACTCTGGTGCAACGGGTGTGCCTAGCTTAGTAATCGATGGTAAATATATTACCTCTAGCACCATGGCCGGTGGCAATGAACAAGCCTTAAAAGTAGCGGATTATATTATTGGCAACGTGCGTGCAGACAAGACCAAGGTAGCGGCACCAGCAAAAAAGTAGCTAAAGAGTCAGGCTGGTTAAAAGCCATTTTCAAAAAGATTTTTAGCTGGTAATTCACTTTAAACCCGTTACTATTTCGTTATAGCAACGGGTTTTTTATGCGTTATACTTTTAACCATGAACATATTTATCACAGGCGCATCGAGTGGAATTGGCAAAGCCCTCGCACACGAATATGCAAAACGATACTCTGGAAGCAGTGCCATTATTGGCATAGTTTCCAGAAGAAGTGAGCACTTACAACATTTAGCAACAGAACTGCAAAATCTGTACAAAATCACCTGCGCCATTTACCCGCTAGATGTACGTGATAGCGCTGCTGTAGAAACTGCCGCCCAAGATTTTATAGCCCGTTTTGGCGCGCCTAATATTGTCATCGCCAGCGCAGGCGTCAGCCGTGGTACGTTGACGGAAGATAAAGACGATATCAAAGCCATTCAAGCAATTTTTGATATTAACGTCATGGGAATGGTGAATACTTTTCAACCATTTATTGCAGCCATGAAGCTAGTTGGACACGGTCAATTAGTGGGCGTTGCCAGCGTGGCGGGCATTCGCGGAATACCTGGTAGCGGGGCTTACAGCGCCAGCAAAGCCGCTGTGATTAGCTACTGTGAAAGCCTGCGCACCGAAATGCAACACTTTAATATTGCAGTTAGCACCATCGCGCCAGGTTATATTCGCACACCCATGACTGACCTTAATCAATACAAAATGCCATTTTTAATGGATGCCAATGTATTTGCGTACAAATTCGCCAATGCCGTAGCAGCCAAAGTGCGCTTTAAAATTATCCCATGGCAAATGGGCGTAATTGCCAGAATTATGCGCTTGATTCCGCCACGTTTATGGGATTACCTGATGAAAAAAGCGCCTCACAAGAAGCGCTTAGATTGGGATTGGCTTTAAACTAAGCTCATAAAAACATATGTTCTGCAAGGCAATACCAGTGCGGCTCGCAGGGCATATATTTCAAGATTTCATCGTGTAATTGGTTTGTAGCGGATACGTTTCGGTTTCGCGCCTTCATCACCCAAGCGTTTGCGTTTATCCGCTTCGTATTCCTGATAATTGCCATTAAAAAACGTCCACTGCGAATCACCTTCTGCCGCTAAAATATGCGTGGCAATACGGTCTAAAAACCAGCGGTCATGCGAAATCACCAACACGCAGCCAGCAAATACCAGAAGGGCGT
>JANNFN010000124.1:0-3526 GCA_031379885.1 Methylotenera sp. | reverse complement strand
GCGGCGGCCTCACCCAAGCGCAGTGCAGTGCCAGAAGGCGCGTCTACTTTATGGCGATGGTGCATCTCCACTACTTCAATATCGTAACCTTCGTTAAGCACTTTGGCGGCTTGCTCTACTAAATTGATTAGCAAAGTCACTCCCACGCTCATGTTGGGCGCAAATACAATAGCGATTTGTTTTGAAGCGGCTTCAATTTTGGCTTTCTGTTCAACCGTGAAACCTGTTGTGCCAATGACGTGTTTAACATGATAACGCTGACAGATTTCCAAATAATCCATGCTAGCATCAGGCCGCGTAAAATCAATCAAAACATCTGCGCCTTGTAGCGTTTCACCTGCATCATCGCTGATATATACGCCAGTATTTTTACCAACTTGCTCACCTGCATCACGGCCAATATTGGGGCTGCCTACGCGATCGAGCGCGCCATAAAGCTGCAAGCTTTCATCCTCAAATACACCTTGCAATAAGGCATGCCCCATGCGGCCTGTAGCACCTGCAATCACAATTTTAGTTTTCATAGTTCAACAATCCCTAAAATCCTATTTTCTCTAACATTTTCTCAAAATAGCCCGGTTCTGCTTCTGGCGGAGGAGGAGGCACATCCACTTTTTTAGGCTTAGTTACTGGCGCAACTTCTGCTGGCGCAGTTTCAAGATTTTTAGTGTCTAAATTTTTGTCCATCCTAAAAATGAAAGACTCGTCTTGAGTGGGCGATGGCACACTTGGTACCACTGGAACAGTTTTTTCTGGCACAGCCTTTATTGGCGCAGGTACTGGCGTAACTGGCGTCGTTTTTGTTGGTTCTACTTTTACAGGTTCCACTTTTGGTACGGGCTCAGTTTTAGGCGTTTCAACTGCTGGCATTTCCATTTTTGGAGTTTCTACTGCAGGCACAACTGCTGATGGAGCTGGCTCAACAGGAGATCCCAATTCAATCGGCACTGCTAATACAGAAGGTGTATCGCCAGCAGGAACGTCGTTATTGCCTTCCAGGGCATCGTTTGAAGGGGTTTCCACATTAGTTTCAGTTTTGATTTCAGGCACTTTAACTATTGGCGCCACTTCTTTTAAGTCTGATTTTGCCGCGGGCTTAGCGTCAGCAGGCTTGGTGTCTTTCTGCCAAAATTTAAGCTTATCCAGCAAGCCTTTTTCTTTAGGTTTTGGTTCGATTGATTTTGGCAAAGTGACTACACCTGCTTCTGTGCCAGCCGCCGCACCAGCCGTTCCCTCGGGAACTACATCACCACGCACACGTAACAGCAAGTCTTTTTCAAACTCTAAAATCACGCGACGCTGTTCGATAATTTTTCCCGCTTGACGCATTTGATAAAAGTAATCCCAACGATTGCTATGAAAACTATCCACAATCAGTGGCGTGCCCATAATAAAGCGCACTTGCGATTTGGTCATGCCAGGCCGTAATTGCAACAGCATTTTAGACGTGACCACATTACCTTGCTGAATATCCATTTTGAAAGGTTTAACGATAGGCACAGTAGAGCCACAGCCCGTTAAAAAAGCGCTGCAGACTAATAGCAAAGTAAATAACAGTTTTAAAAAATTATGCATGGTTTTGGGACGAATGACTTATTACTGAATTGGCGTTAATATACCACGATGGGTTCAACCCTAAAACCATAAATGTCATTTGCGAGCTCATTATGATGCATGATCAAAAAGATTTAAAGAACGCTGGCCTTAAAGCAACCCTGCCTAGATTAAAAATATTAGAGCTGTTTGAGAAGAGTTCTGAGCGCCATTTGTCGGCCGAAGACGTGTATAAAATACTCATCACAACTGGCGAAGATGTTGGTTTGGCGACAGTTTATCGGGTGCTGACGCAGTTTGAACAAGCGGGGCTTTTGTTGCGTCACCATTTTGAAAGTGGCAAAGCAGTGTTCGAACTAAACGAAGGTAGTCACCACGATCACATCGTGTGTATGCAATGTGGTCATGTGGAAGAGTTTTGCGATGAGGAAATTGAAAAGTTGCAGCATAAAGCGGCTAATGAGCGTGGTTTTAAAATTCATGAGCATTCACTTTATATTTATGCAGATTGCACAAAAAAACCGTGTCCGCATAAAAACTAGAATTTAATGTAGTTCGATTTAACAATAAAAACGTTACTTACATTTTGGGGAGTGCAGTATGCCAAGTAAAATCTATGCAAAATATTCGTCTTATTTCTTTGCAGCTTTTTTAAGCTTGACGCTCGTAGCTTGCGGCACTAATCCCGTCACCAAGAAAAAAGAATTTCAGTTTGTCTCAGAAGAAAAAGAAATCGCTATCGGTAAAGAAAATTATTCGCCTGCGCGCCAATCACAAGGCGGCGATTACATTATCGACCCCGAACTCACAGCTTACGTGCAGGGCATTGGCAAGCGTTTAGGTGCAGTTTCCGACAGACCAGAATTGCCTTACGAATTTGTGGTGTTAAACGATTCTGTACCCAATGCATGGGCAATGCCAGGTGGCAAAATCGCGTTCAATCGCGGACTGTTGTATGAGCTCAATAGTGAGGCGGAATTGGCTGCCGTAATGGGGCACGAGATTGTGCACGCGGCCGCACGCCACGGTGCAAAAAGCATGGAGCGCGGCATTTTTATGCAAGGGGCAATGATTGCGGTTGGGATTGGCGCGCAAAATACGAACTACTCCAACTTGATTGTAGGCGCATCTCAATTGGGGGCGCAGCTTACAATGAGCAAATACGGGCGAGATGCTGAAAGTGAAGCAGACTTATACGGCATGAAATACATGAAAAAGGCAAGCTACGACCCAACCGCCGCTGTGACCTTGCAAGAAACTTTTGTGCGCTTAAGCCAAGGCAAAAACAGCAACTTTATTGAAGGCTTATTTGCAAGCCATCCGCCATCACCCGAGCGTGTTGCCGCAAATAAAGACACACTCGCCAAACTTGGTGCAGGTGGTGAAATGGGCAAAGATATTTATGCCCAAAAAGTTGCCCACGTAAAAGCGACCCAAGCCGCCTACAAAGCCTATGACGATGGTGTAGCCGCACTAAAAAAAGGTGACACTGCCACCGCAATCTCATTAGCGCAAAAGGCGATTGCTGGCGAGCCAAAAGAGGCGCGCTTTCAAGAGCTGTTAGGTGATATTTCGCTTACCCAGAAAAAACCGCAAGAGGCTATCGACCACTACGCAAAAGCCATTGCGATGCAGCCCGATTACTTTAAACCGCATGCGCAAACTGGTATCGCGCTCTACAATATGGGGAAAAAAGCCGAGGCAGAAACTTACCTTAAAAAAGCCAACGCGCTATTACCCACCGCACCTGCTGCGCTTTACTTGGGTGAGATTGCCGAAGAACGCGGCGACATAGATGCCGCATTGCAAAACTACCAATTGGCGGCGAGTTCTAATTCCGACATTGGCAAAGAAGCTAATAGCCGCGGCGTAAAACTGGATTTCCCGCGTAACCCAGCCAAATATATCCGCTCTGGCGCGGTTGCAGATAACAGCGGCAATTTATTTGCAGTCGTAGAAAACGGCACTAGCT
>JANNFN010000034.1:0-4008 GCA_031379885.1 Methylotenera sp. | reverse complement strand
TTAATCTGATTCTAAAATTTCGCACAAACTATGACCAACAAAAATATGCGCTTCTTGAATTCGCGCCGTGACGCTCGAAGGCATGATTAAATTGTAATCGCACAGCGCAGTTAGTTTGCCGCCACTGCCGCCAGTCAAACCAACCGTGGTTGCACCGATTTCTTTGGCGGCTTCGATGGCGCGCACTATATTGGCGCTATTGCCCGAAGTGGTGATGCCAATGACCAAATCTTCTGGTCTGCAAAGTGCCTCGATTTGGCGCGCGAAAATGTAATCGTAGCCATAATCGTTACCGACTGAAGTCAAGATAGAAGTGTCTGTTGTGAGCGCAATGGCTGGCATACCTTTGCGTTCTTTTTTAAAGCGTCCGACAATTTCTGCCGCGATATGTTGGCTATCTGCCGCGCTACCACCATTGCCCATAATTAAAATCTTACCACCGCTTTTAATGCAATTTTGCATAGCAATACCAACATCGCTAATCAGCGGAAACAGCGGCTCCAGCGCATCAAACATCGCAGTGTGAGCTTGGTGTTCACCTTTTAGATACTCAACATATTTCATTAACAGTATTTATCCTCTTGCATTAGGTAGTTTTGTACATAATCTTTTACGCCATCCTCCAGCTTGGTAAATGGTTTCGTATAGCCAGCAGTGCCTAGTTTAGCCATATTAGCCTCGGTAAAATATTGATATTTTCCTTGCAAGTCTTGCGGCATATCAATGTAAGTAATATGTGGTGTTTTGCCCATACTAGACATCACGCTGCTGGCTAAATCTTTAAAGCTGCATGCTTGCCCTGTGCCAATGTTGTATATGCCGTTTGGTGTCCGTTTGTTACTTAAGGCAGTGGTCATAAAGTGCGCAACAATATCTGCACAATCTTTCACATAAACAAAGTCGCGCATTTGCTCCCCATCTTTAATGCCCGCTTTGGTACCTTTAAACAATTTCATGGTGCCAGTTTCTTTAAACTGGCTAAAGGTATGAAACGCCACGCTGGCCATGCGCTCTTTGTGATATTCATTGGGACCATACACATTAAAAAACTTAAAGCCCGCCCAGCTAGGTGGCGAATATTCGGGCGCTTGTTTCAGTACCCATTGGTCAA
Organism: Methylotenera sp.; assembly: GCA_031379885.1. Lineage (GTDB taxonomy): Bacteria > Pseudomonadota > Gammaproteobacteria > Burkholderiales > Methylophilaceae > Methylotenera_A. The sequence continues at coordinate 2,897 of JANNFN010000034.1, read as the reverse complement.
AAAAGTGTTTGGAGTAGCCATAACCATTGAGCGGGCGTAAGTTTTCGATATTTTTGTCATCGTAGCCTGCGTCCCCGTTTCCGTATGTCGCGGCAGAGCTGGCATAGAAGAACGGCACCTTATTTTCTGCGCACCAGCTCCATAAATCTTGGCTGTAATGGATATTCGCTTCTACCAGTTTATTAAAATCGCGCTCGGTCGTCGCACTAATGGCGCCCATATGGATGACAGCGTCAACTTGGTCGTTATCTTCTAAAAAGTCGAATAATTGGTCACGATCAAGATATTCAACATAATGCCGATGCACTAAGTTTTGCCATTGATCTTCATGCGTGATGTGATCGACAATCACAAGATCATCGCGCCCAAGTTTGGTGTTGAGGTGCCAAGCAATGATGCTTCCTATCATCCCTGCGCCGCCAGTAATCACAATCATAAATAAACTTTATGCATTGAAAATAGAATTATAACGCTTATTGCTTCGCTCCCATAGTTTGTTTGGTTTTTCTGGCTGTGTGCCAAAGCCTAGCAATAAAGTGGTGAAAGTCATCCACAAAGGTAAATGCAACCGGTATTACCAGCAAACTTAATACGGTAGAGGTGAGTAGGCCGCCAATCACCGCAACCGCCATCGGGCTTCTAAACGAGCCATCTCCCGAGCCTAAAGCCAATGCAATCGGTATCATGCCCGCCGTCATAGCTATCGTTGTCATTACAATCGGGCGCGCCCTCTTATGGCAGGCGTCTAATATGGCTTCTAATCGGCTCATATGATGGTCACGCATGGCCATAATTGCGTATTCAACCAATAAAATTGAGTTTTTAGTTGCAATACCCATCAGCATAATTAACCCAATGAGCGACGGCATAGAAAAGGCTTTGCCAGCCACCAACAAGGCAACAAAAGCGCCGCCAAGTGATAGCGGCAACGCTACTAAAATCGTCACCGGTTGTAAAAAATCTTTAAATAACAGCACCAACACAAAGTAAATGCAAATTACGCCAGTGAGCATCGCCAAGCCGAAACTTGCAAATAATTCACTCATCATTTCAGAATCGCCAAGCTCCACTTGCGTAACGCCAGCAGGTAAATGTTGTATGCTGGGTAATGCTTTTACGGCAGTCGTTGCATCGCCCAAGGCAATGCTTGAAAGCTCAATATTGAATTGAACGTTACGTTGTCTATCGTAACGGTTAATCACTGATGAGCCGCCTTCAAATGACATATTGGCCACTTGTTCAAGCATAACTGGGCCTCTAGCGCCAGGTACAGCCAGTTTTTTAAGTGTGTTTAAATCGGTTTTTGCTTTATCTTCCAACTTAACCACAATAGGCACTTGGCGTTTATCTAAGTTAAGTTTTGCAAGCGATTGCTCATAATCGCCCACCGTTGCTATACGCAAGGTTTCACCGATAGCGGTGGTTGTGACGCCTAAATCGGCTGCAGCGGCAACATCTGGGCGTACAATCAGCTCGGTGCGAACTAATGCGGCGGTTGAAGCAATATTACCCAAGCCCCTAATCGTGCGTAAGTCTTTATCCACCGCATTTGCGGCATCTTTAAGTGCATTTCCATCTTCGCTACTAAGCACCAATACATATTTTTCGCCAGAACCGCCTAAGCCCACATTTAGTCGCACACCAGCAAGTTGCTGCATTTTTTGTCGAATTTCTGCTTCTATCAGCTGTTTTTTGGGGCGCTCAGCACGATCATCTAATAAAATTGTTAGCGTTGCTTTACGTGTTTCTGCCGCGCCACCGCCTGCAAATGGGTCTGTACCTGCGGCACCGCCGCCAATGGTGGTATAAACACTTTTAACGTGTGCAATGCCTTGCAAAATCTGTCTGGCTTGCTCGGATGCGGTTTTTGTTTCTAATAAAGTTGCACCTGGCGCCAACTCAATGCGCACTTGCGTTTGCGAGTTGTCATCTGCTGGAATAAAGCCTTTTTCAAGAAGAGGAATCAGCATTAATGACCCCACAAAAAAACCAATAGCAAGTATTATTGTGATGAGTCTATTATGCAAACACCAAGCACTTGCACGCATATAAAATGTCATCACTTTGCTGTCTTTTGGCGCACCTGTCTTAATAGGCTTCATAATGTATGCCGCCATCATTGGCGTAAGTACACGTGCCACGACTAGTGATGCAAACACAGCAATCGCCGCAGTCCAGCCGAATTGTTTAAAAAACTTACCCGGTATACCATCCATAAAAGCAGTGGGTAAAAAAACCGCCACTAAAGTAAATGTTGTAGCAATCACCGCCAAACCAATTTCGTCTGCCGCCTCCATAGCGGCTTGATAAGGAGTTTTACCCATGCGCAAGTGACGCACGATATTTTCAACTTCCACAATCGCGTCATCCACCAAAATGCCGACCACGAGTGACAACGCTAGCAAGGTCACCACATTGATAGAAAACCCTAGATACTGCATACCAATAAATGTAGGAATCACCGATAAAGGCAAAGCAATGGCCGAGACAAAGGTTGCACGTAAATCGCGTAAAAATAGCCACACCACAAGCACAGCCAACAAAGCGCCTTCGTACAACAAGGTCATCGATGCATCAAACTCTTCTTGTACAGGCTTTACGAAGTTAAACGCTTCGGTAATTTGTATATCTGGATGATTTAGTTTTATTTCGTCTAAAGCAGCGTATATACCTTTTCCAACTTCAATCTCGCCTGCACCTTTGGTACGCGTAATATCAAACCCAACGACTGTTTTGCCATTTAGCAAAGCCATCGATTTTGGTTCGGCAAAAGTATCAGTCACATTAGCTACTTGATCTAAGCGGATTTTTCTACCATCGCTAAGTACAATTTCAAGCTTGGCAAGCTCTGCAGCAGATTTTACATTGGCGAGTGTACGGATGGGCTGGTCACTACC
>JANNFN010000031.1:0-18910 GCA_031379885.1 Methylotenera sp. | reverse complement strand
TTAAATTTAAGTGTGGTTGGGCAGTCGTGTGTGTGAATAATTAGCCCTTTATCTTTGTTAATAAAGCCTAAAATCGGGTCGCCCGGAATTGGTCTGCAACACGGCGCAAACTGCACTGCCATGCCTTCTGATCCGCTAATGGTAATGCTATCCAGTTTTTTGCTGGCTTTGGGTTTTGTATTTTCTAACACATGCAAATCTGGTATGCCCGCGGTTAACTGATGCGCCACCATCAAGCTCACCCGTTTGCCCAAGCCGATATCGGTCAAAATCTCCGATTTTTCTTTTACCCCATAATCACGCATGACCTTGTGCCACAGCTTGTCTTCAATCGAACTGGGGTCAACATGCAAGGCGCGCAACGCCATATTCAGCATACGTTCACCTAAATGCGCAGATTCTGTAGCTTGCAGGGTTTTTAAATAATGTCGGATATGTGAGCGCGCCTTACCCGTGACCACATAATTCAACCAAGCTGGGTTAGGCTTTGCCAACGCGGCAGTGATAATTTCTACGTTATCACCATTGTGCATCTCGGTGCGTAGCGGTGCTAGTTCATTATTAATTTTAACTGCGACACAGCTATTACCCACGTCTGTATGCACTGCGTAAGCAAAATCCACTGCGGTAGAGCCCCTGGGAAGCGCTAAAATAGTGCCTTTGGGAGTAAATACATACACTTCATCTGGAAACAAATCAACTTTGAAATTTTCTAAAAACTCATAACTGTCATCAGACTCGGTTTGAATTTCTAGTAAGCGTTGCAGCCATTGATGCGTTTGCTGCTGCAGTGCAGTTAAGCTGGCATCTGTGGTTTTGTACATCCAGTGCGCCGCCACGCCAGCATTGGCAATTTTATGCATTTCATCACTGCGAATTTGTACCTCAATTGGCGTACCAAATGGCCCAAAAAGCGTGGTATGCAGCGACTGGTAACCGTTAGCTTTTGGGATGGCAATATAATCCTTAAACTTGCCAGGAATCGGCTTATATAGTGCATGCAAGCTACCTAGTGCCAAGTAACAACTCTGCGTATCTTTCACCAATACTCTAAAACCATAAATATCGTGAATTTGCTCTAACGCGGTGGCTTTGTTGGCCATTTTTCGATAGATACTATATAGATGTTTTTCTCGACCTTTTACATCCGCATCTATATGCGCGTCAACTAAACTTTGTTTAATCGATTCTAATATCTTACTAATGACTTCTTTGCGATTTCCCCGCGCTACTTTAATCGCTTTGCCAATCACGCGATAGCGCATTGGGTATAAATGTTTAAAACTTAAATCTTCTAGTTCTTGGTAAATAAGGTTCAGGCCTAATCGGTTAGCAATCGGCGCATAAATTTCCAGCGTTTCGCGTGCGATGCTTTTTTGTTTTTCTGGCTTCATTGCTTCTAGCGTCTGCATATTGTGCAGTCTATCTGCTAGTTTCACTAAAATCACGCGCACATCTTGGCTCATAGCTAACAGCATTTTGCGGAAGTTTTCTGCCTGCGCCTCTGTTGCACTTTGAAATTCGATTTTATCGAGCTTAGTTAAACCCTCAACCAAATCACCCACTTGCTTACCAAATTTTGTACTGATTTCAGAGATAGCAACACCGGTATCTTCCACCACATCGTGCAATAGTGCAGCCAGCAGTGTAGGTAAATCTAAGTGTAGTTTGGCTAAAATACAAGCCACAGCAACCGGATGCGAGATATAGGGCTCACCCGTTCTGCGGGTTTGACCCTCGTGCGCGGTAGCGGCATAGCGATACGCCACCCAAACTTGCTCTATATCAGCTTGAGTGAAATATTCTTTAAGTAAAAGAGTAAGTTGTGAGGTTTCAGAATCTGCTGGCAACAATGGTGACCCAGCAGATTGAAAAGTATCGATGGTTGGTAGATTAATGCCTAATTTGGTCGCAGTTTTTGGCATTTAAAATCATGCTATAGGCTTACAAAAAACCTTACGGATAGATGCGGTTTAAAATCTCTAAACCCACTTTGCCCGCTGCAATTTCGCGCAATGCAAGTACCGTTGGCTTATCTTTTTGCCCTGCACTATGTACAAACGGATCAGATCCGTTTGCCAATTGACGTGCGCGATAAGCAGCAACTAAGGTTAATTGAAAGCGGTTTGGGATTTTTTCTAAACAATCATCTACAGTAATACGAGCCATTTTGCTGTCCTTTATGTAAGTCTTTTATGTTAATTTTTGAATCAAATCAGCGAAGCGCTGCAATTGAACTTTGCTACTGAGCCTTTGCGCGCGAATAATCGCCATTAAATCCTGCAAAGCTACGTCGAAATTATCATTGATTGTAACATAATCGAACTCCACCACGTGGCTCATTTCCTCACGCGCTGCCGCAACGCGCTTGGCAATGACTTCCGCACTATCTTGGCCGCGAGTATTCAAGCGCTGCTCAAGCGTTTCTACCGAAGGTGGCAATATAAAAATACTAATAGCTTGTGGATAAATGTTGCGCACTTGCGCCGCACCTTGCCAATCGATCTCTAAAACCATATCATAACCAGCCTGCAAACCAATATCCACGGTACTTTGAGAGGTGCCATATTTTGCACCATGTACATCTGCACTTTCTAAAAAGCCACCTGCGTTAAGTGTTTCTAAAAATTGCGCTTCATTCACAAAATGATAATGCACGCCCTCTTGCTCACCTGACCGCGGCGGCCGTGTGGTGTGCGAAACCGAGCGCCTAATTTGCGCATCATTGGCCAACAGCGCCTCTAGCAGGCTAGTTTTACCTGCGCCCGAAGCTGCGGTGATAATAAATAAATTGCCAGAAATCATGCTGGTATTTTAGTCGATTTTTTGTAAGTATTTTATTTTTCTGCTGATACTTTTGGAGGCTCAACAATCCATTTATGAGTTCTGCCCATTTTATTAGCGAAACTATCTTTCTTTTTGCCTAATACTAGTCCATGTGCGGGATATTCAGGAGGTTTGGTATCTTTAACAATAGGATAACAACCAAAACTACGAACATCACTAGCAATTACTGAAGTTAAATATTCATCGGGGTACTTTGTGAGACTGTCCTCTGGCGGTCGTCCCTGCTCAACCATCAAAGACTCTATGTTGACAGACATCTCAAGATGTTTGAAAACAGCTGATGAAGGACGCTGAGTCCCATCATCATTCGGGCTTAATTGATTTACTGGGACTCGCCTAAATAAACGGTCAGTATTAGGAATCGACGTATCATCAACACGGTCATCTTCTGCCATGTATACACCCAACTAAAGGCTATTAATATGATTGCGCACAGTCTCAATATGCCTATCTTCTAACTCTTCTTCTTCCTCTAAATCTGTTTCAGCATCAAAATAATAATATCGTGCTGGTTCACCAAATGGCACAACTACTTCAATGTCTTTATCCCCATGATGCCATTCAGCTTGCAAACCTCCATCTGCCAACGGGGTAATAATTGGCGCAACCGCCTTATCTGGCAATATTTGAGATAAATAATTTAAAAGCTTAATGGCATGGTCTAAATCCGTTGGTCGCGCATCATAACTATCCCAGCCTGCAAGCGCTCCCCATCGTTCAGACATTGAATCAATGACTGGCTGAAACCATAAAGGAGTTGTTGTGCTACCTTCAATGGTTAGTTTAATTTCTTGCGAGCCGACTGAAATCTGCATTACACGTGGAACTGAATAAGCCACTCTTTCCCGACGTGCAAAAGCATCCATACTTACTGTTTCTACAGTACGTGATTTTGGTTTTCTAACCTGAGGCGCATAGGCAGTGGCTCCCCAGTTTTCAATGGCTAAAGCACTATTCATTTTATATTTCCTTCCAAATCTTCCACATATTAGGCGTGGTTAAATTTTTAAATGATTTAACAATTGCCTCGTGGCCAATGTCGAAAAAATCAAAATCATTTCCACACATACCACGTGCAGTTAACGTCATTACATACATCGGTTTATTATCATTAATGCTTAATGCTGGCTGAATATCCGCATGCAAGCGCCCGACCCATTCATTTTTAGAATCAAAAATTGGATAACGAGAACGCCATGCGTAATCTTCGGCTTGCCCAGGAAACTCAACTATTTCTGCTTGTTTCCAAATACTAAATATTTTTGCAACCTCATCTAAATCATTCCAACCTTCACCAGCAACAATGTGATTTACATAAGTCACCTCACATTGATTTATCTTAATTTCACCCAAACCTTGATCAGCAACAAATCGTATAAACTCTGCATAATCACTTTCAAATGCTGGCTTTATAGATGCAGCATAACGTGGGTACTTATTACCATCTGTACAACGCCAGTTTTTTATAAAACGGTCGTTCTGTAGCTGTACCATTTCTGTATTTTTTTTATTTAGCAGCCACAATCTTTGTGGAGTAAAACTATCCATAGCCTCGAAACGAATCCGCGCTGCCAAAGTAGAGTCTTGTTGCCGCTCAATAGTTGGCGGAAGCGCTGGGTGATCTTTGGTTTCAGGGAAGCGATTGCGTACTTTTTCCCAAAAAAGCCCAAAATGTACTGTTGAAAATGCTTGAAGAGCTTCAAACTGAACAGATAGCACTGTTTCAATTACTGGTGGATTCTCAAAACTAGGGCAAGCTTGACCTTGCTTAGACATTAAAGTCTCTCCCAAATTGCAGGGTACTCAAAAACAACTACTAGCATTGGATATCTAAAAGTTGTCATTAGTTCGTTTACCTATTTTTCTCCGCTGATACTATTTGCACACCGTTTTGTCGAAGTTTTTCTTGATTATCCCAAAGCCACCTACGAAGAATATTACATGCAACTTCTGACTTAGTCGTACCTTGAAATCCTAATAAAGAGATCTCATCAATTAGCCGATCAGTTTCAACATCAACAATTATTTGTAATTTACAAGTTTTACTGACGTTTGTTTTAGCCATAATGAATCTAATCGTAATCTATTTAGAATCTAATTAGATTCATTTTAGATTATTTTCCCTCCATTAGCGAGACCTTTTAATGGGTTTTAATGTTAAATATTTGTTACTCAATATTCATCATTTGCTCGCGCATTTGCTCAATCAGCACTTTCAATTCCATCGAAATTTGACTGGTTTCAATGGCTACTGATTTCGAACCCAGCGTATTCGCCTCGCGATTCATTTCTTGCATTAAAAAATCTAGCCGTTTGCCAGCCGCCGCTGTCGCATTCAAAATGCGTTTTACTTCTTCGATATGGCTGGTGAGGCGCACCAGCTCTTCATCTACGTCGATGCGCTGCGCAAATAAAACGATTTCTTGGCGGATGCGTTCATCATCATTGCTAGCATGCGCTTCATGCAATTTTGCGCTGAGTTTTTCTTGATATTGCTTCACCAAAGTTGGCATCATTGGCTTCACTTTTACCACCAAATTTTCAACTTCGTGCAAGCGATCTAAAATAATGGCTTTTAACTTTTCACCTTCGCGCGCTTTGGCGGCGATTAAATCTTGCAGCACCGTATTTAAAACTGTTTTTAAATCAGCTTCCAGCGCTTCTGTGTCAAGCGCTACTGTCGCCATCACACCCGGCATTTGCAAAATCTCCAACATATTGACTGGCTGTGTATGTGGAAAATATTGTGCTGCGGTTTTTGCACTTTCAGCAATTTGCTGAAGCACGCTGTAGTTAAGCACTGGAGCGGCTTCCAGAGCATTGTTTCGTACTAAACTCAAACGACAATCCACTTTACCGCGCCTTAATTTAGCCTGAATTAGTTCGCGTACCATCGCCTCAAACATGCGTAAATTGTCATCTAATTTGAGTTGTAATTCGAGATAGCGATGGTTGACCGAACGCAATTCAAGTAGCAATACGCCACTAGAAGTGTTGTATTCCTGCGACGCATAACCTGTCATGCTGAGTATCATAGCTTGCATTCTTAAAGTAATTTGTGATAATTGTATCAAATACCCATGATTTCATGCGAGAATATCCTAAATTAATTAGCAAAACCAATTCGATGGCTACAAGCAAAAATCAATCTCTGCCAATAGGCTACATGCTACAAGACTACATTATTACCAAAGTCTTAAGCACTGGCGGCTTTAGCTTTGTATATCTTGCACAAGACATGAACAAAAACACGGTGGCCATTAAAGAATATATGCCCACAGGGTTAGCCTTGCGCGAGGAAGGTGCAACAGTGTTATTGGGTACCGATGACGATGCGGCTACCTTTAAACATGGTCTTAAATGCTTTTTTGAAGAGGGTTTAGCGCTTGCCAAGATTGATCATAAAAATATCGTACGCGTGATTAATTTTTTTAGAGAAAACAATACCGTTTACATGGTAATGCAATATGAACGTGGCAAATCATTGCAAGATTACATACTTTCACAACCTGCTCCCGTAAACGAAAAATTTGTACGCCGTGTGTTTAGTGAGCTGCTAAATGGCTTGCGCGAGGTACACACGCAAAAATTGCTACATTTGGACATAAAACCGGCTAATATTTATATTCGCTTAGACGGTTCTCCAGTCTTGTTAGATTTTGGTTCAGCTAGGCAAACCCTTACGCAAGTGCAATCAAAATTGTCACCCAGTTACACGCCTGGGTTTGCACCGCCTGAACAGTATTTTGAGCGCAAACAACTAGGCCCATGGAGCGATATTTATAGTGTGGGTGCGAGTATGTATTCTTGCTTGGTACGCTCAGCACCTATGGCGGCAAACTTACGCGTAAAAGAAGATTTTTTAGCCCCCGCGGTAAAAATAGGTAAGGGCATTTACACTGAGGAGCTGCTACAAATAATAGATAATTGTTTAAAAATTGATTACTTGGAAAGACCGCAAAGTGTGTTTTCGCTACAAAAAACTTTACTTGAAAACGTACCGCCTCTAGCAATAAAAAAACCAAGTTTAGTGAATAAAATTAAGCATGTACTAAATAAACCGCTATAAGCATCAATTGATCAAATGAAATTCACTATTTATCAAAATAGCCGTCAAGGGCCAAGGCAATACAATCAAGATAGATTAGCCTATTCGTACAGCAAAGATGCACTATTACTGGTGCTGGCAGATGGCATGGGCGGCCACCGCAATGGTGAGATTGCTGCACAACTAGCGGTTAAAACACTTACCGATGCATTTCAGCGTTTAGCCGTGCCCGCGCTGAGCAGCCCAGCAAAATTTTTAATCGAGCATGTGCAACAAGTGCACGATATGATAGAAAATGTGACGCAAGCCGAAGATTTAATCGAGTCTCCACGCACCACCATTGTTACAGCCATTATTCAGCGCGGCTATTTATATTGCGCGCATGTTGGCGATTCTCGTTTGTATCATTTTCGCAATGGGCATTTACTGTTTCGTACTGAAGACCATTCCGTGGTGCAATCGCTGTACAAAAAAGGCATGATTACCAAAGAAGAAATGGCGACACATCCTTACAAAAACAAAATTTATAATTGTTTAGGGGGCGAAACTCCGCCACAAATTGATTTAGCCGATAGGCACGAATTGTTAGAAGGCGATACGGTGTTGCTTTGCACAGATGGCGTATGGGGCGTGATTAGCGATCAACAGATTAAAGAAATCATACAACAGAATAACAACATTACTGAGGCTACAACTGAGTTAATGGATAGTGCCGAATTTGCTAGTGACGATAAAGGTGACAATATGAGCGCCATTGGCTTGCAATGGGGTGATCGACTAACTGGGCAAGTCACGGTTTCTACGCAACTCATGCCTTTGGGTGAAACCACGACCATTATGAACCCAGTAACGCATCAAAATATGGATGGTGTTGATCCACTTGAACTTTCTGATGACGATATTGAAAATACCATCAATGCTATTCAAAATGCACTAAACAAAACACAACAAAAACCCAAGATTTAATAATTCTGATTTAGCAGCGTCAAGACTTAAAAAATATTCTGTTTTAAAACCAACTTGCTTTAAGCATCGCTTATAATTGGTTTTTTATGCAAAGTTATTTTTTATGTCTACTCTTCGTCCCAGTCAGCGCGCTAACAATCAGCTTCGCGACATTCAAATTATTCGCCATTACACCAAACACGCCGAAGGTTCGGTGCTCATAAAATTTGGTGATACGCATGTTTTATGTACGGCAAGTGTGGAAGAAAAAGTGCCTGGATTTTTAAAAGGCAAAGGTCAAGGTTGGGTAACCGCGGAATATGGCATGTTACCGCGCAGCACCGGTAGCCGCATGGATAGGGAAGCCGCCAAAGGCAAGCAATCTGGTCGCACGCAAGAAATTCAGCGTTTAATTGGCCGCAGTTTGCGTGCGATTATCGATTTAAATAAATTAGGCGAGCGTAGCATTCATTTAGATTGCGATGTGATTCAGGCTGATGGCGGCACCCGCACCGCCAGCATTACTGGCGCTTACGTGGCTTTGCATGATGCAATTTCGCATCTTTTAGCAAAGAATTTAATTGCTGAAAACCCGCTTAAACAAGCCGTCGCGGCGATTTCTGTGGGCGTGTATAAAGGCCTGCCAGTGCTCGATTTAGACTATATTGAAGACTCTGATTGCGATACTGACATGAACGTAGTGATGACCACTGACGGTGGCTTTGTGGAAATTCAAGGCACTGCAGAAGGTGAGCCATTTGATAAAACCGCCATGAATGCTATGTTAGATTTAGCGCAAGCAGGCATTCAAGAATTACTCAAAAAGCAGCAAATTGCATTAGCCAATAAATGATTAAAAAACTCGTCATTGCTAGCGGCAATGCTGGCAAGTTAAATGAAATTCAGCAACTTTTAACGCCGCTCAATATCGAAGTGATGCCACAATCTGCATTTAATATTTCTGAGGCAGAAGAACCGCATTGCGCGTTTATTGAAAACGCTCTTGCCAAAGCGCGCCATGCTAGTTTGCATTCAGGATTGCCTGCTTTAGCGGATGATTCTGGTATTTGTGTTAATGCCCTGCAAGGCAAGCCTGGCGTGCACTCTGCTTATTATGGTGGTGAGCCAAGAAGCGACGAAAAGAACAACACGCATTTGCTAGAGGCTTTGATAAATGAAGCTCATCGTAGTGCTTATTACTACTGCTCTATTGTTTTAGTGCGCTTTCACGATGATCCACAACCCATCGTTGCTGAAGGTGTTTGGACAGGAAAAATTTTAACTGCACCACGCGGCACTGGTGGGTTTGGCTATGATCCATTATTTTTAGATATAGCTTCTGGCAAAACTGGCGCTGAACTTAGCCCCGAACATAAAAATCAAATCAGCCATCGCGGGCAAGCATTAAGACAATTAATCAGTAAACTTGAGGTATTACAAACATGAAATCAAGCGTGGAATCTTTACCAATTTGGCTACGTGATGATGGTAGCGTTGTTTCTTGTGTCGAAAAAGTTAAAGTCATGCGCGAAAATTTTGAAGAAATTAAACAAATTGCTCAAGACGCGCTTGAGGATGGCCTTTTGCTAGAAGTATCTGAGGCACAAATGCGCGAAGCCTTGCATAAATTAATAGACCAACTAATTAATCCTTACCCAAAACAAAAAGCCACCCATTAAGCAAACCCCTGTTGAAAAAAATTATCCCAATTAGGGCAGAGGCCAGCTTTAATGAGCCTGCCAAGCCAATCAATACCAGCTCGCCAATTTTAGGTGAAGCGACAATTTCAGGGCTCACCAATCCACCACCACTATCACTTTACATTCACATTCCATGGTGTGTAAAAAAGTGTCCCTATTGCGATTTTAATTCGCATGAGTCACGTAGCGAAATTCCCGAAAAACGTTATGTTGCAGCTTTAATTAAAGACTTAGAACAATCTGTGCCGCGTGTGTACGGACGAAAAATCAAAAGTGTTTTCTTTGGCGGCGGGACTCCTAGTTTGTTTTCAGCAGAATCCATTGACGAAATTTTAAGCGCGGTACGCATGCTCACGCCACTGGATTATGGTGCAGAAATCACGCTTGAGGCAAACCCTGGCACTGTAGACACAGCACATTTTAAGGGCTACAAAGATGCAGGTGTCAATCGCATTTCACTTGGCATACAAAGTTTTAATGCGGATTATTTACGTGCGCTCGGTCGCATTCACGACGATAAACAAGCCATTGAAGCGGCAGAATTGGCGCTAAAAATCTTTGAGCGTGTGAATTTAGATGTCATGTATGGGCTGCCCAATCAAACGCTAAAACATGCGTTGCAAGACGCAAAGCAAGCCGTTGTGCTAAACCCAGATCACCTCTCTTTTTACCATTTAACTTTAGAGCCGAATACACCGTTTTACTTTACGCCACCTAGCTTGCCGAATGATGATGTAAGCGCTGATATGCAAGAACAAATTGAAGCTTTATTGGCAGAAAATGGTTATGAACACTATGAAACTTCAGCGTTCTGTAAGCCCAAAAGTCAGGCACGGCATAATGTCAATTATTGGCAATTTGGCGATTATTTGGGCATAGGCGCGGGTGCGCATTCCAAGTTGAGTTTTCACGATAAAATCACCCGCGAAACGCGCTACAAGCATCCAAAAGCGTTTATGGAAAATGCTGAAGCTAACAATGCTGTGGATAACACGTGGACAATTGAACAAGCTGATTTAGGGTTTGAATTTATGATAAACGCACTACGGTTAACAAACGGTTTTGAAACTAAGCTGTTTCAAGAGCGTACCGGCATGCCCTGGGAGGCACTATCCATGCGGCTTGCAGAGGCGTCAAATAAAGGTCTAATTACAGAAAATTTACAAACTATTCAGCCCACATTACTGGGCCAGCGATATCTAAACAATCTGCTTGAAATATTTTTGGCTAATTAAGATCTTTGCGCATATCTAGCACTGCAATCAACATTAAGATTTCGCTCAACACCTCTTTGCCAAAGCCAGTGCGCTCGCCACCACGATTATCGGTAATTAAATCACGCAAATAAATGGTGGCCATCTCGTCTGGCCAAAGACTGTAAAGTTTTTCCATAATGTGCGGAAACTCTTCTAAGCTTTGCGACACATAAATGGCGACTTCTGTTTCGTACCAAACAGGAGTTAATACATTAAATGTGTTGTGTAATTCGGTAGCGAAATTTTCAAAGTCCTCTTTTAAATTCAGTTTTCTAAATATCTCCAACAGATATAACCAATGACCAATTGAAGCTTTTGGCTGTGCGTCAATCGTCATCTTAAGGTGTGCAATTGCATCACTAGAGCGATTAATGCTCATTAGCAACTTGGCTTCTTCTAGCGTTGAATCTAACCTTGCATCTGCCTCTTTAGCATCTCTAGCCGCTTGAACTGGCTCCGGCAGTTCCTGCTTAGTTTCTAGGCGATTTTGTATATAGCCACTGAAGCCTTGTACAGTTGCTTGCATCTTAGTTGCAGCAAAACTGATTTTCGAGAACATATACTGCTGATATTTATTAAACAAATAAACACCTAATAATGCTAGCAGGCTAAAAGCTAAAATAATTTTTACCAAATGCGTGTTTAAAAAATCCAATAGCGCACTTACGTTTTGTGCCTCTGGCATGGTCGCTTGCGGGTGATCAATTACTGCCTTATTTAAATTTTTAAACTCTTTCTTTATTGGCGAACTCTCGGTTGACACACTATTGCTTGGTAACACTAAAGTCTTATCCAAAATTAGTTTTAATTCATTTAATTTTGCTTGTAAAAAAATGAGCTTTTCGTTTAACTTGGCCAATTCTTCCTTTAAAAATGCATTTTTACTGAGCAATAATTCGTATTCTTGCATCAATTTTGCTGGCATTTTCTCAATGTCATAACTCAGCTTCAGTTTTTGTTGATGAGATTTTCCTTGCCCAGATTTAATAGCGCGTGTGCCATTTGAAAGTGATTTTAAAGTAGGAATCACCAACAAAGTTGGTGAGTCAAAACGCTCATTTGCACTCAAGTTAGGCCGATTTTCTGCACTTAAACGCAACGTTTTAAATACGAACCGCTTTTGCAGCGCCTTATTTTTTGGGTAAAACAAGCGCGCTACATCATTTAAATTTTCACCTGGCAACATTGGCCAGGTCATACTATTTGCGTTTGCTTGTTCAGAATCTAAGGCCAATGCATCATCGGCAAGTGCAACCACATTGTGACTTAACGCTAGTACAAGCAAAAAAACTAAACTTAACTTTAGCTTCAAGATATTAATCTTTGTTAATTTAAAACTTTACGGGCACGCGCGATAGCCTGCTTTACTTGAGCTGGCGCGGTGCCGCCAATATGGTTGCGACTAGCCACAGAGCCTGTAAGCGTGAGCACTTTATAAACATCTTCACTAATCGTGTTGCTAAACTGCTGTAGCTCTTTCAGCGATAAATCAGCCAAATCGCAGCCTTTTTTCACCGCATGTTTCACAGCAAGCGCGACTGCTTCATGTGCATCACGAAACGGCATGCCTTTTTTAACCAAGTAATCAGCCAAATCAGTTGCCGTTGCGAAACCTTCAAGCGCAGCCTGCCGCATATTAGCTTTGTTCACTTGAATGCCGCGCAACATATCTGCATAAATTTCTAGCGTGATTAATAGCGTATCTGCAGTATCAAACAGCGGCTCTTTATCTTCTTGATTATCTTTGTTATAGGCCAGCGGCTGACCTTTCATGAGCGTCAACAAACCCATCAAATGCCCATAAACCCGACCAGTTTTTCCGCGTACTAACTCAGGCACATCTGGATTTTTCTTTTGTGGCATTATCGAGGAACCCGTGCAAAAGCGATCGGCAATATCAATAAACGCAAAACGCGGCGAAGACCATAAAATCAGCTCTTCCGAAAAGCGCGATAAATGTGTCATTAAAATCGAACTTGCCGCAGTAAATTCAATGGCAAAATCTCTATCAGAAACCGCATCTAGCGAATTTTCGCACACGCCGTCAAAGCCGAGACTCTTTGCAACTAGCCCCCTATCGATGGCATAGCTCGTTCCCGCCAGCGCCGCTGCGCCTAGCGGCAAATAATTGATGCGCTTTCTACAATCTGCAAACCGCGCTGCATCACGTTTTAACATCTCAAAATACGCCATGAGATGGTGGCCAAATGTCACTGGTTGCGCTACTTGCAAATGCGTAAAGCCTGGCATGATGGTATCAACATGTTGCTCGGCTAAGTCTAAAACAGCAGTTTGGAGTTTATTGATGCCAGTTAAAACATCGTCACTCGCCGCACGTAGCCATAGTCGAATATCCGTTGCCACTTGGTCATTACGGCTTCTGCCCGTATGTAAGCGCTTACCTGCATCACCAATTTTATCGGTAAGCCGTTTTTCGATATTTAAATGCACATCTTCTAAATCCAGCAACCACTCAAACTTGCCAGATTGAATTTCTGCCAAAATTTCATTTAAGCCTTTTTCAATGGCCGCTACGTCTTGCTTCGTAATAATGCTCTGCGCACCTAGCATCTGTGCGTGCGCAAGCGAGCCAGCAATATCAAACTCGGCAAGACGCTTATCGAATCCTACCGAAGCAGTGTATTTTTTGACTAGTTCCGCCACTGGCTCACTAAAGCGCCCTGACCAACTTTCAGATTTTTTGTTTAAAGAGTTTTTTTGCACACTTAATCGCTTTATTTATTATGTTTATATTAATCAGTTTATTGTAAAAATTACTTTAATAATAATATACTTATCGCAATATTATAACTAAGTATACGCTGTGCGCAAAAATAGTCGCCTTCCTAATCTGCATAATCTTGGCATTCACTTACGAATTTTGCTAATAGTTAACCTGTTAGCAACCATGGCAGCCATTTTACTTAGCAAACAACTGAGCGAATTTTTTCCTTTATTGGCACAGTTATCAGCGCTGGTACAGCCTATTTTGCTTCTCAGTATGCTTGTCTTATATTATCTCTACCCCATTCTAATTAAGCTCAAATATTGGCAAGGCATTAGCGCGATAATATTGCTAGAAATTGCTTTTACTAGCTTTGTTTACATGTTTATCAATCGATATTTTGTGTTTGATTCAATCCCTGAAGTTTACCGCGCTTGCTTGCTTACAGCCATTGTCACAGCCATTGTATTGTATTATTTTTACCTGCAAGAACGTGCCTACTCGCCAGCGATTGCTGAAGCACGCCTGCAAGCTTTGCAAGCGCGTATTCGCCCGCATTTTCTGTTTAATAGTATCAACGCTGTGCTATCACTCATTCGTAGCCAACCCAAACGTGCAGAAACCGCACTAGAAGACATGGCGGATTTATTCCGTGTGCTGATGAGTGAAAATCGCGATTTGGTGCCACTTGCACAAGAAATTGGCTTGTGTCACCAATATTTAGATTTGGAAAAATTACGCTTAGAAGACCGCCTAAAAATCACTTGGCAAATAGACGATATGCCATCTGATGCGATGATCCCGCCGCTTATTTTACAGCCACTGCTAGAAAACGCGGTATACCATGGCATTGAACCGATGCCTGAAGGCGGCGAAATTATCGTCAAAATTTATACCAAACATAATGAGTTGCACATCATCATCAATAACCCTTATGCACCAAAAAACGATCACCATACGGGCAATAAAATGGCGCTGAAAAACATTAAAGAACGCTTAAAACTGCATTTTGATTTAGAAAGTTCAATTAAAACAGAGGCCAAAAATGATCGTTATGAAGTGCATATTCGTATTCCGTTTGGAACATAAACCATGTCTGTACTTAATATTTTAATTGCTGATGACGAAGCGCCTGCACGCAATCGCATGCGTGATTTATTATCCGAAATTAAAAATGTAGCTGTTGTTGCTGAAGCTAAAAATGGCAAAGAGGCCATTGATCTAGCGCAGACAAGCAAGCCAGACTTGATGTTATTGGATATTCGTATGCCACTGATGGATGGCATTGAGGCGGCACAACACGCGCAAAAGCTAGAGCCAAAGCCGCACATTATTTTTACCACCGCATTTGATGCTTACGCAATTAAAGCTTTTGATTTAAACGCGATTGATTACCTGTTGAAACCGATTCGTCTAGAACGCCTACAAATCGCAATAGATAAAGCGCACACGCTAAAGCCCTTACAAATTGAAGCACTCAAGCCAATACAAAAAATACGCAGTCATTTAAGCATTCACGAGCGCGGACGCGTACTTCTAGTGCCGATAGAAACGATTATTTATCTGCGTGCTGAGCTTAAATACATTACCGTGCGTACTGCAGAACGTGAATATTTAATTGAGGAGTCGCTCACCCATCTAGAAACAGAATTTGGTGAGCGATTTATACGTTTGCATCGTAACTGTTTAGTCGCCCCACATTTTGTTGCGGGATACGAAAAACGCATGAACCAAGACAACGAACAACAATGGGTTGCTTTACTAAAAGAAATTCCTGAAACCGTTGCTATTAGCCGCCGCCAACAACATTTAGTGCGAGAAACCTAATTACTTATTTTTGTTTTTCTCGAAATCATCAATGACCTTAGCCGCCCAATCTTTGCCGCCTAAACCAAAGGCAATTGCTAACGCTAAAAAGAACGCACCGAATACAATCACAAATAATGAGTAAATAAGCTGCATACCAACCCCCAGCTGCTCTAACGCCACAAATATTGCCAAAATTTGTATGCCATATTCTGCGGAGGTGCTCACAGTGAGTGCATGACTAAATTTAATACTATAAAGCCATGCAAATAGTAATCGATTAATAAAACGCGCCAACAATGTACCAAAAATTACCACCAAAATCGCCACAATAATATGCGGCAAATAGTTAGCTAACTGTTGTAAAAACACAGCCACTTCGCTCAAACCTAGGGCACTTGCGCCAGTAGTGATAAATAACACTATCACCAGCCAATACACCACTTGGCTAATAATGCCACTTAGCGTCAAATTAAAATTACCGTGGCTCATAAAGGATTCTAGCCCAGACTTTTGTGCATATTTATCAAATTGCGCAAAATCTAATGCACGTTTTACCGCTTTTCTCGCGAATTTGGCAATAATCCAGCCAAAAAATAAAATCACTATGACCGCCAATAATTTAGGTACAAAATTAACCAGTTGTAGCCAAAATTGATTGAGTGAAGCAACGAAAATATCGAGTTGATTTTGCATATAAATTCCCTAAAAACAGAGTTGAAACATATAGTTAACTAAAAAATACCCAAGAATAAATTGGGTAATTAGCACTCATAATGCTTTAGCTTAACCCAAAAAAGTGCAGTTTTTTGTAACAGTTTGTAAACACGTTTATAAAAACTGCGCTGTGATAAAATCTCCAATATGAAAAATCTACCTAAAAAGCTAATAATAGCCTCACGCGAAAGTGCGCTAGCCATGTGGCAAGCTAAACACGTTCAAGCGCGACTACAAGCCGTATATCCAAATTGTGAAGTCACCATTTTAGGCATGACGACAACTGGCGACCAAATTTTAGATTCTCCCCTTTCGCGCATAGGTGGCAAAGGTTTATTTGTTAAAGAATTAGAAATGGCGCTGGCCGATGGTAGCGCCGATTTGGCCGTACACAGCATGAAAGATGTGCCAATGAACCTGCCAGATGGCTTTGCCATGGCAGCTACTGGCGAACGAGAAGACGCGCGTGATGCCTTTGTATCGACTAATTTTAACAATTTAGAAGACTTGCCACACGGCAGCATTGTCGGCACTTCTAGCTTGCGCCGTCAAAGCCAATTAAATGCACGCTTTCCGCATTTAAAAATTGAATCATTACGCGGCAATTTGCAAACACGTTTGCGCAAACTGGACGAAGGCCAATACGATGCGATTATTCTGGCTGCTGCAGGTTTAATTCGCTTAGGCTTGGGTGACAGAATACGCGCTTTTATTTCACCACAAGACAGCATCCCCGCTGTTGGGCAAGGCGCGCTGGGTATAGAAATTAATGCTAGCCGCACCGACTTATTTGAAATTCTTGCGCCATTAAATCATATTGATACTCAACTTTGCGTAGAAGCCGAACGCGGTATGAGCCGTGCGCTTGCAGGCAGTTGCACTGTGCCATTAGGTGCATTTGCATTGAGAAATGGCGACACCATCAAGATTACTGGTTTTGTAGCAAGCGTAGATGGCAAACAAATTTTGCGTGAAACTGCTAGTGGCCTGGCAACCAATGCAGAGGCGGTTGGCAGAGCATTGGCTGGTAAACTCATTGAGCGCGGTGCAGATAAAATACTCGCAGCACTAGACCACATAAAATAATGCAAAATCAGCCTTTAACTGGCATCACCATTGCGGTTACACGCCCAGTTGATCAGGCGCAAGCTTTATGCGACGCCATTACCCACCTTGGTGGCAGAGCGGTTTTGTTTCCCCTGCTGGCTATCACGCCCTTGCAAGATTATCGCGCGTTTGAGCAACAACTTGCTGAACTCGAAACGACCGATTGGGCGATTTTTATCAGCTCTAACGCCGTTAATAACGCCATGCCGCGTGTGCTTAAGCGTTATGGTAATGTTCCAGATAACTTAAAATTTGCAGCTATTGGCCACCAAACCGCCAAAGAACTTATGCATTATGGCGTACGCAATGTGCTCACCCCTCACACCCGTTTTGATAGCGAGACTTTACTCGCCCTGCAAGAAATGCATGATGTAGCCAACATGAAGATTGCTATTTTTCGTGGTGTTGGCGGGCGCGAGTTAATGGCAAAAACCTTGACTGCGCGTGGTGCGAGCGTCTATTTTGCAGAATGTTATCAACGCGTCAACCCTCAAACTGATACCCGCTTACTGGACGAACTTTGGAAAAAAGGCGAGTTGCAAGCGATTATTGTCACCAGCTCTGAAGCTATGCGCTATCTGCTATATATGGCAAGCACTTCAGCGTGGTTGCGTCATGTCACCTTATGCGTCAACCACGCCAGAATTGCTGAATTACCGTTGCAACTTGGCTTAAAAGTTTTGGTTGCAGACGCGCCGGGTGATGAGGCAATGCTGGAAACTATCTCAAATAGCTATTTAGACGATGCATTTTCACAAAAAGCAATTTGTACTCAGTATGGCTCTGAGTTTAAACTTCCTAGTCAATTTGAAAAAGTAGGTATTGCTCTTAATACACTTGGACAACTTCCCATCAATGCACTACGTCACCCTGCTGAAAATGATAGCTGTGGATGGTATATTTGGGGCGGAGAAATTTTCTCGCAAGACCCAGATTTTTTCCAACCACTTCATATAAAGCATCTTTCAGAACACTGCCCTGAAATAATTCCGTTCCTAGCTCTTGCTCCTGGTTGGCGTGTTCTGTTGGCACCGAATCAAATTGATGTTTGGTATGAAAAAAAGTTACTGGACTTATAAAAAAATCAAATAACTTACCCGCTCTATACAGCTTCTGGCTTCGGGGCAGGATTCGCAAACGTAAACGCATCACTAAAAAATTCATCCGCATTTAAACCCTGCGCAACAAAAGTATGATGCGCAACCTCGCACATGCCAGGCGCGCCGCAAACATAGGCTTGATAGCTGCTTAAATCCTTGATGTCCGCTAATACGGCCTCGTGTACTAGACCTGTTCTGCCCTGCCAATCGTCACCTTGCGGCTCTGAAATCACTGGGATATAAGTAAAATGCGGGGTAAATTCTGCCCATTTTTCGCACAGGTCGTGCATGTATAAATCATCTACCACCCGCGCACCGCGATATAAAATAATGTCACGTTTATTGTTGGTATGTAGCATGTGCTCGATCATGCCCTTAACTGGCGCAAAGCCGGTGCCGCCTGCGACAAAGATAATCGGCTTTTGTGAATCTTCTCGCAGAAAAAAGTTACCGAATGGCGCTTCTAAGCGAAGTATGGCTTTTTCTTGCATTTCATTCGCCACATAGGCGCTAAATACGCCGCCAGGGATGACACGAATATGCAGCTCTATAAATTCCGCATCGTGCTGCGCGTTGGCGATAGAAAACGCGCGGCGTTTACCATCTTTTAAAATAAACTCAAGGTATTGCCCAGCCAAAAACTGTAAGCGCTCACTACT
>JANNFN010000023.1:0-12899 GCA_031379885.1 Methylotenera sp. | reverse complement strand
GTTTTTTCATGTTAAAAAACTCTCCCGATCTTTAGGTGAAAAACGCAAACTTTAATGCTGCTCTGCGCTAACCCTGTGATTATAATTAACAAATTCTTATTTTTACAGAAAACATGGCACTTAAACACAAGATATTGTGCCTTGAACGAGAATTTAAGCCTTTATTTTGTGTGCGTCAATAGCATTTTTTCACCGTTTTATGCACTATTTTGGTGAGTATTTTGCTGAAAACCAAGCCAGTATTTGCTCTACACCGCACTAAAAAATATAACTACAAAATAAACAGTATAAAAAATAAATAACTCGCAAAATTTTTAGCTTTGTGTTTGTATTTTTTTAGCAACTAACAATGCCGCCATTTTGTGAGAAAATGCCGCATGAATCGATTTTTGTACTCAGTTTTGCTTTATTTAGCCCTGCCGTTTGTGCCGTTAAGATTGCTTTGGCGCGGCATTAAACAGCCTGCGTATCGCCAACATTGGGGCGAGCGTTTTGGGTTTTATGATCTAAAAATCACAAAACCAGTCATTTGGTTGCATTGCGTTTCGGTGGGCGAGACGCGCGCGGCTGAGCCTTTGGTAAAAGCGCTACAAACCAATTATCCGCAACATCAAATTTTAATCACCAACACCACGCCAACTGGCCGCGAGGCCAGCGAGGCTATGTTTGGTGACAGCATTGAGCGTGTTTATTTACCTTACGATGTGCCATTTGCTGTGAATAATTTTTTAAAGCATTTTCAACCAAAAATTGGCTTAATTATGGAAACCGAACTGTGGTTTAACCTAATCGCAACTTGCAAGCAGCATGAAGTGCCTTTGTTGTTATTAAATGCAAGGCTGTCAGAAAAATCAGCAAAAGGTTACGCCAAACTTGGTAAATTAACCTCAAAAGGTTTGCAAAATTTGAGTGCGATTGCCGCACAAACTACAGAGGATTTGGTCAGATTAGAAGCGTTAGGCGCCAGCAATGTTAGCGTTGGGGGCAATTTAAAATTTGATGTGAAACCGCCTGCAGACACCATAGACAAAGGCTTGCAGCTACGCAGTATTTTAGGTGCGGAGCGTATGATTTTTCTTGCAGCGAGTACGCGCGAGGGCGAAGAAAAACGTATTCTTGAGGCAATAAAAGACTTAGCCATTTTAACTATCATCGTGCCGCGCCACCCGCAACGCTTTAACGAGGTAGAAAGTATTGTTCAAAATGCTGGTTTCGTTTATCAGCGTCGCAGCAATTTAGTAGGGCCAATTGATAAAAATGTACAAGTTATTTTGGGCGACAGTATGGGCGAACTTTTTACCTACTATGCAGCTTGTGATATCACTTTTATCGGTGGTAGCTTGCTGAAATATGGCGGGCAAAATTTAATTGAAGCGGCCAGCATGGGCAAGCCGATTTTAATTGGCAAGCACACTTTTAACTTTGCCGAAGCTAGTAAAAATGCCGTGAGCGCAGGTGCCGCTATACGCGTAAAAGATACTGCAGAATTACGCGATAGAGTTCAGTATTTGCTGCTCAACACGCCAAAACGATTAAAAATGCAGCAATCTGCATTGCACTTTAGCGAGGCCTATACTGGCGCTACCGCACGTTTGATGAAATTAATTGCGCAATACTTGCGCTAGATTTAGCTATTTAATTAAGCTGGAAAGCGCCTTAAAGGCCTCATGATTGGCATTGCCCAGCCATTCAAACAATACGGATTCGGTATTAGTTATAATGCAGCCCGCATCACGCATTCTTGCAATGGCGTTAGCTTTATTGGCGGGGTTGCGCGAGATAACTGCATCTTCCACCACAAATACCTGTTTAGCTGATTTATCGTCACCAGAAATGTTTGGTTGCAATAGCGCCAAAGCAGTTTGTAACACGCAAATATGCGTCTCCATGCCTGTGAGAACAATTTGTGATTTATCGCGATGCAATTGCTGATTAAACTTTGGCTCACTGCAAGCCGAAAAAGCCATTTTTGCAATGACTTTATTGTTGACTAAAAACTGTTTAATTTCTGGCAATGTCTCGCCCAAACCTTGTGGGTACTGCTCGGTGATAACAAATGACACTGCCAATAAATTTGCTGCTTGCGCTAAAATGCCGCAATTTTTAACCGCGCTCTGTAAAGCTTCCGTAGGCATTGCCGATGCCAGTTTGATTTGCATATCAATCATCACAAGCTGACTTTGCGCTATGGTCGCCATGCTTGTTTTTGGCTTAATTTGCATTTTGGCTTACTATTAATTGCTGATTAATATCTTGCAAATCTGCCTCTGAAACTAAGCCAGAAGCGGATTTCAGCCGAATGATATTGACCAAGTAATTGTAGCGCGCTTGCAATAAATCGCGCTTTGCTGAAAAGAGTTGTTGTTGTGCATTCAACACGTCCACGCTAGTACGCACGCCAACTTCGTAGCCTAGCTTAGTTGAATCGAGCTGACTTTGGCTAGAAATTAATGCTTGATCTAAAGCTTTAACCTGGGCAATAGTCGTAGTTAAATTCAAATAAGCACGCTGCGTTTCTAAATCAGTGCTACGACGCGCAATTTCAATATCATCCAATGCTTTTTGCTTGTTCAATACGGCCTGACGCGCCTTCGAGCTAATAGCGCCACCTGCGTAAAGTGGGATTTGCAATTGCAGGCCAATGGTAGCGTTTCTTAAATCATTACCCGCGCTAAACACCGATGGGCTACCGTTTGCGTAACTATCCGTGTAGCTCGCCACCGCATCCAAAGTAGGTAAGTGACCTGCCTGTGCGTTTTCTACATCTTGTTCTGCCAGCTTAAGTGCATCTTGTTGAATTTGTATATTCAAATTATTTTGTACTGCTACTTGCTGCCAATCTTGCATGCTTTGGTTTAATTGTGTCACCTGAATATCTGGTTTTGCTGAGGCCAGTTTAGCAGGGATTTCACCCGTTATCGCCTCAACCGAGCGCTTGGCAATTTCATATTCGTTAATTGCAGCAATTTCTTGTGCCAAGATTAAATCGTAACGTGCTTGCGCTTCATTTACATCGGTAACCGTTGCCGTGCCAACCTCAAACGTAGCTTTGGCCTGATCTAGCTGACTTAGAATAGCGATTTTTTGGGCGCCAATTAAATCAATTTTATCTTGTGCAATTAATACATCAAAATAAGTCTGTGTAGTGCGTAAAATAAGCGCTTGCTGACTTAAATGGTATTGTTTATCAGCCAAACTTACTTGGGTTTTAGATTGCTCCATCTGCACCAAGTTTTGTTTGCGATAAATCGGCTGACGCGCCTCCACCCCAGCTTTGTAGTTTTCAAAACTAGAGTTGCCCGCTGGTATATTAGAGTCCAAGTAGCGAATATGTGTACGCGAAGTGCCAGCATCAGCACTGAAATTCACATTAGGGCGGTACAGCGCCTTGCCTTGCTCAATAATTTCTTGTGCTGCTTTGTTTGCACTTAATGCCGATGCTAGCGTCGGATCATGCGATAGTGCTTGATGGTAAATATCCATCAATGACTGTTGTTTCGGCTGCAGTGATAAGCTTTCTGCAGCTAATAAATTTGTTGAAAATAGAGCGGCTACTAAAATGCTGAATTTAAAAATAGGGTGTTTATTCATCATTAAAACTCAAACTGCTGTGCCTGTGATGCGTTAATCAGCTCAGGAATACATGTTTCAAACAAGACATCTTCTGTGTAACCAATTTCGGAAACACGCTGTATCAATGTGGCTTGCATCACGGGCGCCTCGCCCAGCGCAATAAACATAAGACCACCAATACTTAATTGTTGACGCACGCCTGCTGGCTCTATTGGCGATGACCCCGTATATACAATGACATCATAATGTTCATAGCTTGGCCGACCCAGCGCTCCATCCGCTACTTCCAATGTGACATTTTGAATATTGTTTTGACTTAAATTTTTGGCTGCTTGAGCACTTAATTGTGCATTAACTTCCACTGTAATCACTTGCTTAGCAAGGCTTGCCAACAGCGCAGTAAAATAACCACTACCAGTGCCAATATGCAATACTATATGCGTTTTTTGCAGATTTAGCGCCTGCAAAATACGGCCTTCTAATTTTGGGCTGAGCATGGTTTGACCATGGCCTAAAGGAATTTCAATGTCTGCAAAAGCAAGTCCTTGATATTCTTCTGGTACAAAGTTTTCACGCGGAACATCGTTCAAAAGCTTCAATACGATAGGATCCAGCACTTCCCAAGTACGGATTTGCTGTTCGATCATATTAAATCTTGCTTCGCGCATATTAAATCCCGCAGTTTCACGCGGCATATTAAATTTAGCTTCGCTCTTATTTAAATGCGCAGTTGACGCATTATTTTGTTCTATCTGTGTCATAACAATTTTTGCTCCTTACAAGTCCAATGATTATAGCTTATGGCCTTGTTGTATAAAGTTAAATCAAGCAAGCTTTTGATGCTTACTTTTAAATCTATTGCGGTACTTTTACCTTAAACCAAGCTGCATATAAGGCTGGTAAAAATAATACCGTCAGTAATGTCGCCACTGCTAACCCCCCCATAATCGCCACTGCCATCGGACCAAAGAACACACTTCGCGTTAAAGGTATCATGGCTAAAATAGCTGCTGCTGCGGTAAGTACAATTGGCCTAAACCTTCTAATCGTCGACTCAATCACCGCGTGCCAAGGCGCCAAACCTGACGCCATATCTTGATCAATTTGATCCACCAAAATTACCGAATTACGCATAATCATGCCTGAGAGCGCAATCGTACCTAGCATCGCCACAAAACCAAATGGCTTATCGAATACTAACAATGCAACTGTGACCCCAATTAAACCCAAAGGTGCAGTCAGTAACACTAAAAATACGCGCGAAAAACTTTTTAACTGCAAAATTAATAATGTTAAAACTACCACAAAGAACAATGGTGCGCCTTTAGCAACCGAAGCCGCACCTTTGGCTGACTCTTCCACTGCGCCGCCTGTTTCAATTGAAATACCCAAAGGTAAATTAGCCTTGATCTCATTTAATTTTTCTTCAACTTGTGCGGAGGCAACGGGTGCCTGCATACTTCCCCGCAGATGTGCCCTAACAGTTAATGAAGGTACGCGATTACGTCGCCAAATGGCGCCTTCTTCAAACTCAGATGAAATTGTCGCAATCTGCGATAGTGGCACGCTAGTGCCAGCTTGTGTATTAATCATTAAATTAGGTAGCCGTGAGAGCTTGGTGCGCTCTGTTTCTGCGCCACGCGCTACCAAATCAATACGTTCATTGCCTTCTCTAAATTCAGAAATGTAGAGCTCACTCATTGCGCCATTAAGCATGTTGGCAATATCTACTGAACTCACACCCAACAAGCGTGCTTTGGATTGATCAATAGATACTTTCACTACTTTACTAGGCTCTTCCCAACCAAGCTGTACATTTGCCAAATTGGGGTTGGCGCGCATAATTTCGGCAATTTGGTGCGCAATTTCACGGATTTTGGGGATATCGTTGCCATCAACGCGAAATTGCACTGGGAACCCCACCGGCGGGCCATTTTCGAGCCGCAATACGGATGCTCGCAAACTAGGAAAATCATTTTCAAACAATTTAAGCATGTCGCTTCGTAAGGCCTCGCGCATCTCTAAGTTTTTGCTTAACACCACAAACTGTGCGAACCCACGGTGAGCCAGTTGTATGTCTAAAGGCAAGTAATAACGAGGACTGCCAATGCCAACATAGGCAACAAAATTATCAATTCCTTGATGTTGTTTGTTCCAAGTTAGCAGCCAATTTTCTAGTTTTTTTACTTCAGCATTAGTTGCTTGATACGAAGCACCTTCAGTTAAGCGCAAATCCACCATCAACTCCAGGCGCGTAGAGTCAGGAAAAAACTGCTGCTGTACTTTGCCAAACCCAAAAATAGACAACGCAAACATCAGCATGGTAATAGCAATCACCGTTTTGCGATAACGCACGCAAGTGGTTACGATGCTGCGAAATACACTATAGAACTTAGTGTTATAAATATCGTGATGATGGTTGTCGTCCGTTTTATCTACACCGTTTTTGTCAACAAGGCCCAGCTTGACTTTTAGCCAGGTCATTAATTTAGAGGGTTTGGGCGCATGCGCATAATCTGGCAGCAAATGGTAACCCAAATACGGCACAAAAATCACCGCCGCAAACCACGAAATAATGAGTGCTATCGCAGATACTTGAAAGATAGATCTCGTGTACTCACCTGTAGAAGATGCTGCTGTGGCAATGGGTAAAAACCCTGCTACTGTAACCAGCGTACCCGTTAACATAGGCATGGCGGTTGAGCTGTAAGCGAACGAGGCAGCTTTCACTCGATCCCAGCCCTGCTCCATTTTAGATGACATCATCTCGACTGCTATAATCGCGTCATCCACCAACAAACCAAGTGCTAATATCAACGCGCCAAGCGATATTTTATGTAAACCAATATCAAGTAAGCTCATCACTAAAAATGTCGCGGCCAGCACTACGGGAATAGATATCGCCACCACAATACCTGTACGCAAACCTAGAGACAACAAGCTTACGCCAAGCACAATCACTAAGGCCTCTACCAGTGAATGTACGAAATCATTGACAGAGTGCGCCACAATTTTAGGTTGCGATGTGACAGTTTCATAACTTAACCCAATGGGTAAACTTTGTTGAATTCGGATTATTTTTTTATCTAACTCATGACCAAGCGCAATCACATCGCCACCTTCGCGCATGCTTACGCCAAGTAACAATGTTTCTTTTCCGTTATAACGCACCGTATCATGTGGAGGGTCTTCATAGCCGCGATACACCCGCGCTACATCACTTAACCTAAAGTCTTGATTATTGGCTCGCAGGCGGATTCCGCGTAAGTCTTCTAGCGTGTTATAACGCCCTGAAACATCAACACGAATGCGTTCACTGGCAGACTCGAAAGTGCCACCACGCACCACCGCATTTTGCGCTTGTAATATATTAACGAGCGTGCTTGTAGTAATGCCTATCGTTGCGAGCTTGGCGTTTGAAAGCTCTATATAAACGCGTTGCTTACGCTCACCAAAAAAATCAACTTTGGCCACATCAGGCGTTTTTAATAGCTCCGAACGGATAATTTCTGCTTGTTTTTTTAGTGCAAAATTATCAAAACCATCACCTGTAAGTGCGTACATACTGCCATAAACATCACTAAATTCGTCATTAAAAGTCAGGCTCTCAATACTACTAGGAAGTGTATGTCGAATATCCGCAATTTTTTTTCGTACCTGATACCAAATTTGAGGAATTTCTTTTGAGAAGGTGTCATCTTTAATGACAATAAAAATCATTGATTCCCCAGGCCTAGAATAACTGCTGGAATAACCCAAATGCGGTACTTCTTGAATTTTCTTTTCTAGCTTATCAGTGATTTGCTGCTCAACTTCCACAGCACTTGCACCAGGCCAGCTGGTGCGCACTAACATTACTTTAAAAGTAAACGGTGGGTCTTCTGATTGGCCAAGTTTGGTGTAAGCCAACAAGCCTGAAATTGTCAGCATTAGCATCATATAAAGCACTAACGTTTGATTTTTTAGCGCCCACTCTGAAAGATTAAAACGCGCCTTTTCTAATGCAGGCTGGTCTGATTGTGGTTGATTATCGCTCACTTTGTAGCCTCAAACTTTGGTACTACTTTTTGGCCTTTAATTAATGTATGTACGCCTGCAATAGCCACCATTTCATTTGCTTGCACGCCACTTGCAATCATCACGCCATTTTCAGTAAATTGACCAGCAGTTACTGCGCGCGGATTAGCGATACCATTTTTATCTATTATCCACACGCTACTTTTACCATTAATTTGCGTGAGTGCGCTGGTTGGGATAACGATGACATCTGCTTCATCTTGAGCAAAACGCACACCTGCCGTCATGCCAAGCTTTACAGTTTCATCTGCATCGGTAATGGCTACACGCACATCGAACGCGCGCGTAGTGGTGGTGGCTGCTGGTGCAATTTCACGCACACGTCCGTTGTAAGTTTTTTCACGATCTGCCCATAGTTTAATAGTTACTTTATCGCCAACTTTTAAGCTAGCCATGCGTGATTCTGGCACCGCTACCAGTACTTCAATTTGTTTGGTATCTACAATCTGCGCTACCATTTCACCAGCTTCTACCACTTGACCCGGCTCGGCGTGAATTTGCGTCACCACACCGTCACGGTCGGCCACCAATGCGGTATAGCGTGATTGATTGCCCGAAACTGCAGCTTGCGCTTTCACTTGTTGCAAACGTGCAGCTGAGGTTTTTAGCTCTGCCTCACGCAAGTCCAAGGCTGAGGCGGAAATAAATTTTTTGTTGAATAGTGTACGTTGGCGCTCTACTTCTGCCTTAGCCAAAGCGTGATTGGCTTCAGCTGCGCGCACGTCAGCTTGCGCAGCAGCAGCACTCAGGTTGGTATCTGCAGCATCTAATCGCGCAATAATCTGGCCTTTTTTTACAAAATTACCTACATCGACTTTACGCTCAATAATTTTGCCCTGAATACGAAAACCTTGGTTAGATTCGAAGCGTGATTTCACCTCGCCAACCAATATCATGGCGTTATTTGCAGCTGTTTCACCGACTATAACCACTAAGGCTGGACGCGGCGGCGGCGCGGGTTCTACGGGTTTTTCGCATGCCGATAACAAGCTAGATAAAGCGAAGAAAATCAATATTTTTTTCATGTTTAATCTCTCAAAAGTCCGCGCAACATCACCGTTTGCATTAACTGTAAACGTGCCGAAATATCAGTCCAATTTACCCATTTGTCGCATGACATGCTTATTTGCAGAGAGCACACCCCATGCACGCCAGCCCAAATCGTTTGCGCTATCAAATCCACGTCCTGTAAGTCTGGTCTAAAACGGTCTGCTATGTGCACAGCGCTCACCACAGTTTTTAATTGAAAATAAGCATCTTGCTCTGCACTGTTTTGTTGTAAGCTCGAATCATCTGGGTTTATTGGTGCGTGTGCCGTCATAAACATCAGGCGATAATGATTTGGGTGCGTTAATGCAAATGCCGCATAACCGCGCCCTAACGCTTGCATACGCTCAACAGGGTCTGCAATTTGCATCATATTTTTTAGTGAAGTGGCTAGCGCTAGAAAATCGGTATCGCAAATCGCCTTTAATAGCGCTTCTTTATCTGCGAAATGCAAGTAAATGCTGGTGGCAGAATAGCCAATGCGCTTGGCGATTTCACGCATGGTCACCGCATCCACACCCCGCGCTACAAATAGCTCGCGCGCAGCATCTATAATCAATGTCCTTAGTTGATGCTTTTCTGCTTCTGTTTTTGGTTTAGGCGGCATTTTCGATTTTTTTATGCGACTCTTTAGTGTCTCTAAGTATCCTACCCGCTATTTGTAACAACAATTCACGTGATGGCATAATTTTGCTACCAAACGCGAGTAACTGATTTTTCCAACCTGGGATGGTGTTAAGTTTACCTGACATCATTGCTTTATAGCCGGCCAACGCCACGCTATTTGCTGTCATTAATCCATTTTTTGCATTTGCTGCTTCGCCCATGCTGGCTCGATTTACAAATCCAGTTTCGGTCACGCCTGGACTAAGTAATGTTACGCTTACGCCTGTACCACGTAATTCAAAGCTAAGCGCTTCGGTAAACTGCATTACATAGGCTTTGCTTGCGGCATACACAGCCAAATTAGGCCCTGGTTGAAACGCTGCAATGGACCCTACATTGAGTATTCGGCCGAATTTACGTTGTTTCATGCCTGCCAAAAATAGCGCTGTCAATTCGGTTAAAACCAAAATGTTAAGTTGCAACATATTTTGATAAGTGTCTAATTTGACTGAATCGAACTTACCGTAATCACCGTAGCCAGCATTGTTAATTAAGCAATTCACTGTTAACTGATGATTTGTACAATGCTCATATAGAGCTTGCGACTGCGCTGGCTTTGACAAATCCATTGCGACCACTTCTACTGTAACTTTAAATTGGTTTTCGAGCTTAACTTTTAACGCTTGTAAGACTTCTGCTCTGCGAGCAACCAATATCAAATGATGGCCTTCTGCAGCCATAATATTTGCTAGTTCTAAACCTATACCACTTGAAGCTCCAGTAATTAATGCGTAGTCCATCTTATTGCTCCTATTCATTGCTTAAGCTGGTTTAAACACCATGTTGTAGAGATTTATTAAAGGTATTAAAGTCGCTATCACGCCAAAAATATTCCAAGTGGTGCATAACTTCCAATATGTTTCGGGAATCACTCCGCTTACTGCAAATTCCTTAGCCATTTTGGCTTGCTTGATTTGTGTGGGAATGAGTATGGCGCCCCAAATAACACCTGAAAATGTAAAAATGGTCATGCCGTGATTTAACCATTTGGCCGAATAACTCATATCATGCAAATATACATTCACCATCCCAGCGACTAGCAAAATAACTACTCCGCCAGCGGTAAATATAAAATCAGTTAACGTGACTTGGCGCTGCGCATAAGCAATAATCTGCGGATTTTTTGTTTTATCTGCCATATTCTTCCACCAGCCTGTGACAATAATATTGCCTAAAAACAACACCACTCCAAAAAGATGAACCACTTTAAGCCATAAGTAGCTATTATCCATGTCAATTATCCTATTCTGCTCGATCCCAAACTTGGGTTCTGCCAAATAAACTTAGCCCAACAAACCCTCTCACCTCCATTTTTTTACCCGCGTCTTTTAGTGTTAACTTGACTCGATAAGTGTTGCCCGAAAATGGGTCCAAAATTTCAGAGCCTTCATACACATCGCCTACAGCTTTTACGTTTTTCATCATGGTCATTCCTACTAGCTTTTGATTTTTTCGCTCATCTTTACATGCTGTGCAGTATTTATCTTCTTTATCTGTATCCAGTCCTTTTTCAATCACTCCTATATAAACGCCGTTATCTTCCTGAATGCGCACATACCCAGTTGGTTTGCCCTTATCATCTAGCGTTTTCCACAATCCTGCAGGACTAATTACTGAACTGGGATTTGCTAATACCGCACTAGAAAGCAATACGCCAAAAAATGCTTGAGTAAAATATTTTTTCATATCTGCACCTTTTAACTAATAGTTTAGGAAAAAATTTAAATTACTTACTTAACATTGTTAAATTAACAACGTTAAGTAAGTATGTCAAGAAATATTTATAGCAGAGTTTAAATAATTATTTTTTTGCGATGACGAACAAGCCAGCTACTATTAGCAATGCACCTAGCGCAATACGCAAGGTAATTGCCTCTTTCAGTAGCCACCAAGCCAGCAATATTGCAATCACCACGCTACCTTTATCAATTAGCGCCACAGTGGCAACATCGCCGACTTTTAAAGCTTTATAATAAAAAATCCATGAGCCCGCAGTGGTGATTGCAGAAAGTGCCAGCCAAGTATAGTTTACTTTTTGTAGTGATTTTATTTCTTCTGGCGCAACCGATAGCGCCGCAAATATCAGCACAAATATACAGACAAAAATAGTACGTACCGTTAGCCCTAATTCAGCCGAAATGCCCGCTAAACCTTGCTTAGCAACCACACCTGTAAAGCCAGCAAAACACATTGAAATTATTGCAAATAAAACCCATCGTTCCATAGCGCTTCTCTCAAAAGTCTATTTTATTGCAAGTATTTACGATAAGCCTCGTAACACATAAACCATAGTGAATAGACGGTTATTCTGCCCCAAAAATCAACAAATACAATCGTGTCGGTTGTATTACTAATTTTATCGAAATACGCCATCAGCAGAAAAAATGGAATATTTAGGCTTATTAAAATTATTATGGTGTTTCTTAGGGGTTTATTAGGCGATACATATTTTAGGTAGAGCGCAAAACCTATAAACCAGAGCGAATAAACGGTAAACCTGCCCCAGAAGTCAATAAATACGGCCGACTTAGGGTCTGTACTAAGCATATGTAAATATGCCATTACTAAAAAAATGACAGTATTTGCCACCACTAAAAATGCCAAGAAATTTTTTAAGCTTTTGTTCTTATCAATCATCGTACAATTTCCTTATTAAATTTTGTTTCAATGCCCAGAACTTTTTGCAGCGCGCTGTGGAAATAGCAAAATACACGCAATAATCACTACCAAAAGTGCGGCAGAAGCCGAATAGCGGCTTAAATCAAGCCCGCCATTTGCGATAGGTTTATCAAGAAAATCGCCAACAACCGCACCTAGCGGGCGTGTGAGTATAAAAGCCGACCAAAAAAGAAATGTTCTCGAAATATTAGTCCAAAAATAAGCGGCGCAAATCGTCAACAAAAGCCCACCAAAAATAATTGCCGCGCCCAAATAGCCCAAGCCCACCGTATCTGCTGTCCAATCACCTAATGCTGTTCCCAGTGTTTGTGAAAACATGATGGTGACCCAATAAAACAATTCTGCCTTTGGAGAGTTTATTGAGCTCACAGAAACAGTGCCCATTGTTTTATACCAAACTGCAAGTGACACCAATAACAATGTCAACAATAACGCAGAGCCGCCCGTGTAACCAATGCCAAGCGAGCGTGTTGCAAAATCTGCTAAAGTTGTGCCCACTGTTGTGGTAGCGATAATCGTCGCCCAGTACAGAAATGGGTGAAATTGCTTCGCTTTAATTTGTGCAGATACAGCGAATAAAAAAATAGCTCCAAAAATAAACGTACTAAGCAAATAACCCAAGTTCATGGACATCGAAAGCGCATCGCCTGCTGTTTCACCAAGCGTGGTCGCTAAAATTTTGATGATCCAAAAAATTAAAGTAAGCTCTGGTACTTTACTTAGCGCTTGCGTTACATCTTTGTTCATTTTGAAATTTCTCCACTAATATGCGCTAGAATGATAATAATTATCATTTAATGTGTCAATTGACTATTTAGTGAATTTTAAAGCCCCGCTTTTAAAATCTCGATTTGCGG